>JAEVYV010000233.1 GCA_023392575.1 Bacteroidota bacterium
GAGCTGCAGCGCATCGCCACCATCATCGAAAACGGAAAGAAAGCCGGACTGCTGAAAATGAAAGACCCCCGAAAGGCCGCCGAACTGTTTTACGACTTTTTGGAAGGTTTCCGCCACTCGTTTTTTACCCGCACGCCCCATTTTTTTCCGGATAAAAAACAGCTCCAGGCATTTTTAAAAAAGGAAAAAGAATTTTCTGTTATTTTTTTTAACGGACTGGCCTGCGCTGAAGAATCGTAAATTTTTTTGCCCTACTTTTGACTTTTAAATAAAAAAAGTCAGTTGGTCAATTATTCAAAATGAGCGCAGACAAGACAGCCGTGAAACAGGAACATATTTTGGAAACCGCCATCCGGCGTTTCTCCCATTTTGGCATACAGAAAACCACCATGGCCGAAATAGCCGAAGACCTGGCTGTTTCCAAACCCGCCTTGTTCTACTACTATGCCGACAAGCCCACGTTGATCAAAGCCGTGGAGAAAAAAATCGTAACTGAATACATAGAGGCTTTGAATGAAGAGCTCGGCCCTTGTGCCACAGTGGAAACCGCCCTGATAAAGCTGATCGACGTCAAACACAGGTTCCTGGAAAAATACCACCGGCTGCAATTGCAGGCAGAGCAGGCCGAGACCCTGCCTACCCGTCCGGTGATAACAGCTGCCCGGCAAAAACTAAGGGAACAGGAATCGGCGCTTTTAACCCGGTTGTTTCAAAAAGGGGTGGACACAAAAGAACTCGCTCCGCTGGACATTCCCAAAACAACAGGTTTATTGCTGGATACGCTTTCGGCTTTTACACAAAGCTTTTGCAGCAAAGCCCTGCCCCAACCCGGCGACTTCACCAAAAATGCCCAAAAACAAAAAGCAATCATGCGGATTGTATATAAGGGACTAACGAAATAACCATGGAACCGATCATCAAAAAAGCAAGCGAACTTTTTTTCGCATACGGCGTCAAAAGCATTTCCATGGACGATGTGGCCAAAAGCAGCGGAACATCCAAGAAAACCCTTTACCAGTTGGTAGCCGATAAAAACGAGCTTGTAGATAAAGTAGTGGAAGGTTTTATTTCCTGCCAGACAGAAGCCATAACACCGGGTGCCTTCCCGGCAAAAAACGCAGTGGAGGAAGTGATGAATCAAACGCAAAGTTTGTTCTCCGTTCTGTCCTCCGTCAACATTTCCTTTTTCTACGATCTGGAAAAGTTTTTCCCCCAAGCCTGGAACAAGCTTCTCGAACATAAGGACAAGGCCACGCTGCCCTGCATTGTGCAAAACCTGGAGCGGGGAATCCGGGAAGATCTCTACCGGCCCGGTTTGGACATCCCCTTTGTGGCAGAAGTACGCTTGCAGCAAATTACCACGGCCCTGCGCCCCGACCTGTTTGCTGAAAAAAACAGGGAGGCGCAAAAACGAATGACCGCCCTCACTGATTTTTATCTCCACGCCATTACCAATGCCAAAGGCCGGCAATGGATCAAAAAATTAAACAACGAAAACAGGTAAACAATACATCAATGAAACCAAAAAATGAAAAGCACAGGCCTCCGGAAAACAGCCCCCGCAAGCCCTCTTCGATCAAACAAGGACTTGTTCTGCTGGCCTTTTTGCTGGGCCTTACTTCCGTTCAGGCCCAGCAGCCGGTACAATTAAATTTGAAAGATGCGTTGACCTATGCCCTCGAAGCCAACCAAACAGCCAGAAAGGCAAAATTGGACGTAGAAAACAGCCAGTACCAAATTGACGAAGTGCGTTCCCGGGCCCTGCCCCAAATCAACGGAACGGCATCGTTAACACACAACCCGCTGTTGCAGAAAAGCGCCCTGCCCAACCTCTTTGGCCCCAATCCCAATCCGAATGAAACCATTCTGGTTGCCTTTGGCCAGAAATGGGGCAGCAATGCCGGTATTTCCCTGACGCAAAATCTGTTCGACAAATCGGTACTCACCGGCCTGAGCGCCGCCAAAACCACGCAGGAGTTTTACAAGCTCTATGCCCAGTTGACCGAAGAACAGGTGATTGAACAGGTAGCCACCACCTATTACCAGGTGTTGGTACAGCGTCAGCAAATCGGGGTACTGGATTCAACCATAAAGAACACCACAAAGGTGCACAGCATTCTGCAGGGACAGTACCAAAATGGCCTGGCCAAAAAAATTGACGTAGACCGCATGGCCGTGAATATTTCCAATTTGAACAGCCAGCGCCAGCAACTGCTAAACGGCGTCAGCCTGCTGGAAAACCAGTTGAAATTTTATATGGGGATGCCCATTGAAACCCCCATTGTGGTACCCGATGCGGACATGGCCGGCATTCAGCCCCAGGCCGTGGCCCTGCAGGACGCCATCAACGCTGACGACCGCACCGAGTTCCAAATACTGAAAAAGCAGGAAGACATGCTGAACTACCAGAAAGAAGCATATAAATCGGAGTACTACCCCAGCCTTTCTTTATCCGGAAACTACTCCTACCAGGGCATCGGCAATAAAGTGCCTTTATTCAAGGGGCAGAGCCAGGGCGTCAACTGGTTTGATGCGGCCTCGGTAAGCCTCAATCTTCGCATCCCTATTTTCAATGGCTTTGCCACCCGGGCACGCATCCGGCAGGCCGACGTCAGCATAAAAAAGATCAACGAGGACAAAGCCAATACCAAGCTGGCCCTCAATCTGGCTTTTGAAAACGCAAAGGCCCAGATCAACAACAGCATCATCACCCTCAACGCACAGGAAAAAAACGTAAAACTGGCGCAGGAGGTCTTCTTCAACACACAGAACAATTACAACAACGGGCTGGCATCTTTAACCGACCTGCTGGCGGCAGAAAACTCCCTGACCGAAGCGCAAAACAATTACTCGTCGGCCCTGCTGAACTACAAAGTAGCAGAGATCCAGTTGATAAAAAGTAAAGGACAATTAAAAACATTATTAAACTAAACCCAATGAGAAAGAAGACAATCATAAGAAGCCTTGTAACCCTGGCCATACTGGCAGCCGTACTGGTTTTCATCGGCTCCGTGCTGGCCAACAATAAAAAGAAAAACGCCGAACGAACAGCCGTGGTGGCCCAAACCAGCAGCGGCGAAGTGTCGGTACGCGTTAGCCCGGCCCAAAAACAGGCAGTAGACCTGGATTTCAGTGCCAATGGAAACTTTGCGCCGGCACAGCAATTAAATTTTGCAGCCGAGAACTCTGGTCGGGTGGTAAGTGTATTGGTGGATGAAGGAAGCTCTGTGCGCAAAGGCCAAACCCTCGCCATCATCAAGGCCGATGTGTTGAACATCGATCTGGAATCCGCACAAGCCGCTTTGCAAAATGCAAAAAGGGATAAAGAACGTTATGAAAATGCTTTTCAAACAGGCGGGGTAACGCAGCAGCAACTGGATCAGGCCAAACTGGCCCTGGAAAATGCAGAAGCCAGAGTGGCGCAGGCCCGGGTACGGGTAAGCGAAGCCAATGTACGCTCCTCCATCAACGGCATTGTGAACAAGCGGTACATAGAGCCCGGAGCAGTGGTTTCGCCCGGCACCCAGTTGTTTGAACTGGTGGATGTTTCCCGGTTAAAACTAAACATTACCGTAAACGAAGCGCAGGTGGCCCATTTGAAACCGGGCGACAAAGTAACCGTTAAGGCCAGCGTGTTTCCCGATAAAACCTTTGCCGGGAACATTAGCTTTATTGCGCCCAAGGCAGACAACGCCCTGAACTTCCCCGTGGAAATACAACTTGCCAGCAACCCCCAAAACATCTTGCGGGCCGGCATGTACGGCACGGCCATTTTCAATTTTGAAAACACCCAACCGGTGATCGTTGTTCCCCGAACGGCTTTTGCCGGAAGCGTCAGCTCCAACCAGGTATTTGTGGTGGACAGCACCAACACGGCCCGGGTTCGCAATGTCATTGCCGGCCGGGTCGTGGGCGACAAAGTAGAAATCCTGCAAGGACTGGAAGAAGGGGAAACGGTCATCACCAGCGGACAAATCAACCTCTCCGACGGAACCAAAGTGTCTCCGCTCAAATAAGTGCCGCCAATAGAAACCTAAAAACGAATCAATGAAATTAGCTGAAGTATCCATAAAACGTCCAACCCTGGTGATCGTACTGTTTACGGTCTTGACCCTTGGTGGATTGTTAAGTTATTCTTCCCTGAACTACGAGTTGCTGCCCAAATTCAGCCCCTCGGTGGTTTCGGTAACCACCGTTTACCCGGGCGCCTCGCCAAGCGAAGTGGAAAACACCGTATCCAAGAAAATCGAAGACGCCGTATCCTCCATGGAAAACATCAAAAAGATCGACACCCGATCTTTTGAAAGCGTCTCCTCGGTCATCATCACCCTGCACAACGGAACGGATGTGGACTATGCCCTGAACGATGCGCAAAGAAGAATCAATGCCATTTTAAAAGACCTGCCCGACGATACTGATCCTCCTTCGCTGAACAAGTTCTCGCTGGACGATCTTCCCATCATGACCTTGTCTGCTTCCGGAAAAATGGACGAAGCAGCTTTTTACGACCTGATGGACAAACGCATTGCTCCCGTTTTATCCCGGGTGGAAGGCGTGGCGAAGGTAAACCTGATTGGCGGACAGGAAAGAGAGGTCCAGGTGAACATCGATGCCGCCAAACTGGAAGGCTACGGGCTGTCCCTGCTCCAGGTGCAAAACGCCATTCTTTCGTCCAACCTCGACTTTCCTACCGGTAGTGTGCAAACCCGGGAACAGGACGTGTTGATCCGTTTGTCGGGTAAATACAAAACCGTGGACGAATTAAGAAACCTGGTGGTGGCAACCGGCAAAAACGGAGCGCAGATCCGTTTGAGTGAGGTAGCGGATGTTCAGGATGCGCAAAAAGATGTGGAAAAAATAGCCCGGGTAAACCAACAAAGCGCCATTGCGGTGCAGATCATCAAGCAATCGGACGCCAACGCGGTGGGAGTGAGTGAAGAAATCCGTGCCTCCATTGTCAAGCTGCAAAACGATTACGCAGCCGCTGGTCTTAAAATGGATGTGGCCAACGACAGTTCGGTATACACCCTAAAATCAGCCGATGCGGTCATCCACGACCTGATCCTGGCTATCATTCTGGTGGCTTTTGTGATGCTGTTTTTCCTGCACAGCGTGCGGAATGCCCTCATTGTTATGGTGGCCATCCCGGCTTCACTGATCGCCACCTTCATTGGCATGTCCTTACTGGGCTACACTTTGAACCTGATGTCGCTGCTGGCGCTTTCGCTGGTGGTGGGTATTTTGGTGGATGATGCTATTGTGGTTCTGGAAAACATCTACCGGCATATGGAAATGGGCAAGAACCGGGTTCGGGCGGCCTACGATGCCACCAAGGAAATTGGTTTTACCGTCACCTCCATTACCCTGGTGATTGTGGTGGTGTTTGTGCCCATTGCCCTGAGCTCGGGTTTGGCGGCCGACATCTTGAAGCAGTTTTGCGTAACGGTCTCCATTGCCACGCTGATGTCGCTGTTGTCTTCGTTTACCATCGTGCCCTGGCTGTCCTCGCGTTTTGGCAAACTGGAACGCATCACGGGCAAAACCTTCTTTGGCAAGATCATTATTGGTTTTGAAAAAGGACTGCATCGTTTTACCGAGTGGGTGTCGGGCATTTTAAAATGGTCTTTGGCGCATAAAAAAACAACTCTGGCCCTGGTGTTTGGTTTGCTGATCGCTTCGTTCTATTTGTTGGGTGCCGGTTACATTGGCGCGGAGTTTTTTGCCAAGAGCGACCGCGGTGAGTTTTTGGTGCAGATCGAAATGCCCAAAGACGCCTCCATCGAACAAACCAATGCCATGGCGCAAAGAGCGGAAGATTACCTGAAGCATAAAAAAGAAGTGACCAAACTCATTACCACGGTGGGGCAATCCAGTGACGGGATGGGGGCCACCCAGGCCACAGCCTACAAAGCAGAGATCAATGTGCAGTTGGTGGAAAAGAAAGACCGCCTGGATCCTTCCAACATATTCGCGGCGAAGATTAAAAAAGAACTGGAGCCGGTGCTGGTTGGAGCAAAGGTGAAAACCGTTCCGGTGAGCATTTTGGGCTCGGCCGAACAGGCGCCCCTGGCCCTGGTGGTTACCGGTCCGGAGTTGGACAGCGTGATGGTTTTTGCCCAGGCCGCAATGAACGAGTTGAAGAAGGTGCAGGGTGCTACGGAAATGAAGCTGTCGGTAGAATCCGGAAACCCCGAGATCAATGTGCAGGTAGACCGTGATAAGATGGCGGCACTGGGCTTATCGCTTTCCACGGTAGGGGCAACCATGCAAACCGCCTTTAGCGGAAACACAGATGGCAAATTCCGCCAGGGCGAGTATGAGTATGATATCAATATTCGTTATGGCAGTTTCAACCGCCAGAGCATACAAGATGTCAGCAACCTTCTTTTTGTCAACAACAAAGGAGAACAAATACGTTTGTCGCAGTTCGCCTACATCAGGGAAGGCTCGGGCCCCAGCATGTTGGAAAGAAGAGACAAGAGCACTTCGGTAACCGTGCAGGCGCAAACCGTGGGCCGCCCAACCGGTACGGTAGCTGCCGAATGGCAGGCCGCTTTCGACCAATTACGAAAACCAACCGGTGTTAGCTATGTATGGAGTGGCGATATGGAAAACCAAAGCGAGGGCTTTGGATCACTGGGCATTGCGTTGTTAGCGGCCATCATCCTGGTTTATCTGATCATGGTAGCTTTGTACAACAGCTTTGTTTACCCGTTCGTGGTGTTGTTCTCCATTCCGCTTTCCATTATTGGCGCCTTGCTGGCCCTGGCCTTAACCAACAACTCGCTCAACCTGTTTACCATTTTGGGTTTGATCATGCTGATTGGCTTGGTAGCCAAGAACGCCATCATGCTGGTTGATTTTACCAACCAGCGCAAAGCAGAAGGCGCCAGCACCTACCAGGCATTGATTGATGCCAACCATGCCCGGTTGCGCCCCATCCTGATGACCACGATTGCCATGGTCATTGGCATGCTGCCCATTGCTATTGCCTCAGGCGCTGGCGCCGAATGGAAAAACGGCCTGGCCTGGGTCATCATTGGCGGTTTGATCAGTTCGTTGTTCCTGACCCTGGTGGTTGTGCCCGTGATGTATGCCATCTTCGACAAATTGATCGCCAAAATCAGAAGAGGCAAAGAGCCGCAACCCATTGATGAACTAATGGTGGCGGGTTATAAACCCCGTGCCCGGCACGATGAAAAATTTGATCCATCGCATATTTAAATAAGGTTTTACAGGCCGGCTTTGCAAAAGGCAGGCATTTTCGAAAGGTTGGTTATCGCAGGGGAGTTCTCTCCCCTGCTTTTTTTGGCCGCTGCTACCGCCGCATCATCAAAATCAGTTCTTCCTTTTAAAAGAAATCCGGGCTTATCTTTCCAAAAAATTCATTGACCAGAATCGGACTGATCTCAGACACACACGGTTATTTGGACGAAGCCGTTTTTACCCATTTTACAGGCTGTCATGAGATATGGCATGCCGGAGATTTTGGCACCATTGACATAGCCGAACGTCTGGCGGTCCAAAGCGGCCTGCCGGTGAAGGGCGTGTATGGCAATATTGACGGCTATGATGTGCGCAGTGTATATACCCAAAAACTCATCTGGAATTGCGAAGATGTAAACGTGTACATGACGCACATCGGCGGTTATCCGGGCCGCTATGCTCCCGGCGTTAAACAGGAATTGATCAATAACCAGGCAAAGCTTTTTATTTCGGGGCACTCCCATATTTTAAAAGTGATCTACGACGATAAAATAGATTGCCTGCACATGAATCCCGGTGCTGCCGGCCGGCAGGGCTGGCACAAAGTGCGGACCATTTTGCGTTTTGCCATTGACGGCAGCAACATCAAAGATTGCGAAGTGATTGAATTGGGACCGCGTTAAAACTTATTTTTTGGGAAGAGGTGCAGTATGTTTCTGAACGTACGTTGAATAAAAATTCATTGAGAAGATTATTTTGTTACCAACAGCATTGCTCCTTTCTTCTTTTGTTGCGTCGCACTCTTTTACTACAACAACTCTGTTCGGCAGGGTGCATCGGTCTTTCTTAGTAAAGCCGCTGATGATTCGAAGGATCTGTGGATTAGAAGATCAAGTATCGAATCAACAATAGTACGGCAACCAGAATGGTGAATAGAATTACCAAACGTACAAGTGAGTGACACAACAGGCGGTGACAGTAGCAACGCAACCTGATACACAATCAAACTCCTCAGAAAACATCCAAAACCTCCCCAAGAATTTTCATCAAAAACTCCGATAGCCACAAACAAAAACCCGCCATGCGGCGGGTCTGTTATGATTTACTATTCGCTTAAGACGCTTCTCTTTAATACCATCCTCTTCCCGCACCAATTTCCCGGAACGGCCAGGGAATGGAAGCCAGGATAATCAGCAGGGCCAGGAAATAAAAGATCAGAGTGCGGCGGTGTTTGGCGCGGTCGCTGATTTTTTTCTTTCCCTGAGCCTTTCCAATATGAATCAAAACAATGGCAATCAGCATTCCGGCCAGGTGCTCCACGGCGTAAAAACGGGTCACCGGATCCTTCATGGCATTGCTCATGCCCCCGGCCGCTTCAATCATTTTATAGCCCATGTTGCCAAAATACCAGAGCACAATCCCTATCAGCAGCATCAGGTCGGCCGAAATGGTCAACAACAAACC
>JAEVYV010000024.1 GCA_023392575.1 Bacteroidota bacterium
TGTTTGTACAGCGGCCCTTCAATGCGTTTGGAATCGTTGGCGCTTGCATAGCGGAAAATATCCGCCGGCCAGTTGGTAACGCTTTTGCCGATGTAGGTCTCAAACAGTTTGCGGGAAGCATCCGAGAAATCGGCGGTGATCCCATCATAGCGAACCCGGTCCAGCACAATGCCATCCAGTTTGGGATACATGGTGATGAGCTCTTTTAAAATCGCAAGCTGATAGGCCTGCACCTCGGGCAGGGCCGGGTTGAGCATGGCGGAGTATTTTTTCTTTTGCTGGGAGATGGGTACCAGGCCTTCGGGCAAGTGACTGATCGTTTGCCAGTGCGCCTTGGATTTGTCTTCGTACACCACCCCGCGGTCAAAATAATTGTGGCCTGCGACAAACACGTTGGTAGAAGCATGCACGGTCAATCCCAGGCGGTGTCCTTCTTCAATAAAATAGGAAAGCATGTCCCAGGAAGGGTCTTTTTTTCCGGCTTCTTTTCCCCCCTTCCATTCCAGCATTTGGGGCGCAATTTTACTGGGGTACAACACTTCGCCGGTGATGGGCTTTACATCCACCACCACATCGGTGACACCCGCATCTTTTGACTTTTGCAGGTAGTAGGTAATGGAGTCTTTAAACGTGAAGCGGTGAAAATTGGCAGTGGCATCAAACCACAGGATGTTTCGCTGGGGGCTTTCTTTGTTGGCAACGGGCTTGAACGCCGAGCAGGCAGCCATAAAAAAGGCACCGCTGCAAAGCAGGGTGCCTGTAATGATAGATTTCAATTTCGTCATCAGGTATCGGTTTTGTTCAGAAATTATTGCTTGACGCCCTCTTTGACTTCATCCCACAACTGCACACCCAGGCGGCTGTAGGAAGAGGCAGTCGGTCTTTTGCAAAATCAATGAATAGTGTTTTTTAACTCTCCATCGATAAGGCTCCACGCTTGAATGGGCCCGCAACTCAAATCAGTCGCTTAATCCCTCAATCCACTTCGCAGGGCATTCCACAACGGCTCCTTCAGGCGGTTGTATTGCGGCGCATACACGTGCACCACATCAAATAGCATCACGCCTCCGGTGGCATTATTGCGGATGTATTTGATGGTGTTGCTGATGGCACCCTGATTCGGCCAGTCCACATTACCCAGGTCCATACTGCCGTACAGCGGCACTTTGTTGCGGGTTATGTATTTGCCCCCTCTCAGAGACCCTTCCACACTCCACCAATGGTATTTCATTCCAGCAGTAGCGGGGTTGTCGTTGACCATCAACTGAGTAAAATAGTTACCCGTCATCAGAATGTCTAACTGTTCGGTATAACCGGTTTTGTTATACTCCGGATAGGCCCAGTCAAAACGGATTTCCTGATCGTTGAAAGGATCATAATCCTGACTGGCCCAGTTTACGCCCACCTGGTAATAGGTAGTATACCAGGCACCTACATAGACCCCGAACTTTACGTCGGGCTTAACGGACTTTACCGCTGCTCTTGCTTTGACAAAAAAGTCATGGATCACAGAAGCCCGGTAGAGCAGCCAGCGATTATAATATTTCCCCGTAGAGGCAGGAACGATCTGCCCACTGTTGTTCTTCCAACTGGACACAATGTCGCCGGGAAAGGCCATACTCTTGGCGTTGTTGTCCTTGTATTTGTCCTCCAGAAACTTGATGAACTGGTTCTTGCTGAAGTCGGAAAAATCGGCATTGATATCGGTGTAACGGGCATAGTCAAGGATCATTCCGTCGATCGGAAACTTCTGCACAATTTCTTTTATGATGTTCAGGGCCCGGTCCTGCACAGCCGGAATGGCGGGGTTCACAAACCCGTTTCTACCAATAGAAGTTACAGGAACGCGGTTGCCGGAAGCGTCGCATACGATAGACTGGTACTGATCCCGAAACAGCGGATCTTCATAGACATTGCCGAGGCTGCGCGACTGATCGCCTTCCACAAAGGTGACGATCGAGGCATAGATTTTAAATCCTTTTTTCTTGGCCTCATTGATGATAAAGTCTACATACTCCACGCCGGCAGGCAAGGCCTTTCCGTCCATGGTTTTCAGTTGCTTGGTGTAGGCGCTGGGATACATGGTGTAACCCGTAGAGCCCTTTACATCGATCACCAGGCTGTTCACACCCACCTCTTTGAGGGTATCCAGCGTCCTTCGTATCATGCCGGTGTCGCTGAACCGTCCGTAAGTGCCAAACACATTGGAGCGGGCATCTACCCAGGCAATCACCTCCCGGTTGCGGGTGGTATCCGTTGGATTCCCATTATTGCCTCCATTACCCGGGTTGACCACCTGGTTATCGCCTGCCGGCTTTTTACAAGAGGAAAGCGATACCGCATACATGCTGATGATCGCACTGAGGAAGAAAAGTATTTTTTTCATCAGAAAAACGTTGATGATTGAGGAAGAAAAAACCTGCCCACTGTTACATGGGCAGGTTTGTTGTAAAGATTAATTACGGGGCATACTTGGTAAACTCATGTGCCATCACACCGCCATTGGTTAGCAGCGTATACACGTAAGCACGCTCTTTATCGGGAGATAAGATCACACAGATGTCGCCGGCGCCGTTACCGTTAGCACTAGCCGTAAGTTCATGGGCTGAGTTAAACACCCTGAACTTGGAAAAATCCGGATTGTTGGGTGCAAGTGAAAACTTCGACTGATCCGTAACGTCATAAAGGCTCATACCCATTCTCGCGTTCACGCTACCATAAAACGGACCACTGGCCAGGTACTTTGCATTGTTGAATTCAAAGTAATCCATTGTCATGTGCGAGTTACCGACTGCAGCAGCATCGTTGGAGAAAGCCAAAATACGCTGGTTGGTACTTCCGTTTACCAGAGCGATCTCTGCGGGGTAGTTGACAAAGTAGTTCCCATTGGCAGCAGCAGAAACAGGCTGTACTTCCCAATAGAATGGGGCAGCTCCAACTATGGACTGATATGTAACCGTCTGTGGAACGGAGGTACTGGGGCTTACTACACCATTCGTGATAGTCCACTTAAAAAACACATTCGCCTGGCCGGCAGTTGCGGTGATGACGGCATTGCCATTGACATCACCGTAAACGTTCACCCTCCTACCAATACCACCACTGGCGGTATTGACCCACTCAATCAACTTAACCGGTGCTGCATCGAACGGGTCCTGGTAGCGATAAACAAAGAACTGGCTATTTGCGGGAGCCCAGGACGTTACCAGGATATGTCCCAGTGAGTCATTTAAAATGGCAAATGAGCGGATGCCACCCGGAGGAGGCGTCATATCCTGGACAAAGGCGCCGGTGAAGCGGTTGTATATTTTGTACACCGAAGGCGTGGTGCTGGTGGCTATCACTATATAATTACCACTTACAGCCATGGACCGGGAGTTGTCGCTGACAGCGAAGCCGGTAATTTCGGCAGCGGTTTTTCTCCATAGCAGCCTGCTGATGCCGACGCCATAAGCCAGTTTCGTGGGCTCAACCGCCTTTAAGACATAATTTCTCTTGCTGCCTTCGACGCCGGTTACGGTGAGAGGCACTGCCTGCGTCAGGTTGATCACTGAATTGTTGGCCACAGAAGAGGTAGAGTGTGGGTTGATCTCAATGGTCAGTTTTGCCTGTGAAACATCGGTGCCTGGGATCACATAAAAGATCACTTCGTCATTGTTTGTGATTATTCCTTCCAGTTGCTGGGTACCAGTTCCATCGGCAAACTCAATGGTTGCTTTTTTCAGCGTAAGGTCACCTACTTTTTTAGCCACTACAACATATTTCGACTTTTCTCCTGCACCTGAAGTTACTTCCAGTGTCACGGGCTGGGTCAGATTCATTGGACTCCCCAAGGCTGGCGACATGGTCGCATCCGCCGGAATGGTACTGCGTAAGATGATCCTGGACAGGTCCACTTCGTTGTCCGAAGTGACCGGGTAGAAATAAGGAATATCAAAGTAGATCGTGTCTTTGTTTACACTGTAACGAGCTTCAAATAGCCGATCTCCGCCTTTACCTTCAATTGTGGCAAAAATGTCCGCCAACTGATTGGCCGTATTGCGGATGATAGGATCCGCTTTCCTACAAGCGCTGAACAAGCCGCCAGCGAAGAGAAATAATATGAGGATTGAACGTATATGTCTCATGTTCTATTTATTGTTTAAGGATACTCAATTACCAACCTTGGATCTGGGTAAGCCCGGTGTTTCGCTGTACTTCGGCTTCCGGAATGGGAATGTAGTACAGAGCCGGGGTGAACTGGCGGTTGGTGTTGTCGGCGCTCACCACTTCGTATTTCAGGCCCGGTCCGTTCTGCGTTACCTTATGCCCGGTAAAGCGAACATTGTTCAGCACAATGTGGGCCTTGCGCCAGCGGCGCAGATCCCAGTAGCGGTGCCCTTCAAATGCCAGTTCCACAATGCGCTCGTGCTCGATGGCAGCCATCATTTCAGCCGCTGTCTGGGCCGTGGAATTCGGCAGACCACGCTCATTCCTCAACTTGTTCAAAGACGCTCTGCCGCCAGGAACATCACCCGCCTTGGCTTTGGCCTCGGCATGGATCAGGAGGATTTCTGCGTAGCGCATCTCGATCCAGGACTGGTTGCTCTTGTTTACCACGAAGTTGGAGTTGGTTGGATCCAGCATTTTGCGTATGTAATAACCCGTTACCGTCTTTTTGGGCTCAGCGGTGGTGGCATACTGCACAAAGCCTTCATTTGCATTATCCGGTTTGGTATCGATCGTCCGACCTTTCCATGAAGCACCATTATACAGGATTGAAGCATAGAAACGAGGCTCACGGTCGGTATAAGGATTGGCTGCCATGGCAGGATTCTGCCAGGAGAACTTCGTTCCATCTTTCATTTCAAATTCATTCACCAGTTCGGCAGTCGGCACGCCATACACCAGGCCCTGGCCAGGAATATCCCCTGCAGGTGCATATCCCAGATCAAAACTGTGGGTCAATTGCGGAGCAACGAAATCTACCTTGATGATGGCCTCTCTGGTGCTCTTATTGGTAAAAATGCTTGCATAACTGGGATCCAAAGCATAGTAGCCTTCGTTAGCCAACTCGATAACTTTTTCTGCGGCAGCGGCGGCGTTCTGGTAATAACCAGTAGCCTTTGCCTGGGGAACGCCAGTCAGTGGATCCTGGTTGAATTGCTTGCGGTCGTATTCTGCAATGGAGGCTGCATAGAGCCAGGTGCGGGCCAACATCCCGTAAGCGGCGCCTTTTGTCAGTCGGCCGGTGTTTTTTCCAGCCCTGGACTTGGGCAGGTGCTCGGCAGCAAACGCAAAGTCGGCGGCAATAAAAATCCACACGTCATCCTCAGAGGCCCGGGCGTGATTCTTCTCCGCATACTGGTCCAGATTTTCCAGCAAGACCACGCTGCCGTGCAGGCGGGCCAGCCAGAAGTAAGCATAGGCCCTCATGAAACGGGCTTCCGCTTTATAGCTGTTTTTGGTTTCTTCATCCAGGTTGGCATATTTCTCAATGCCGTCCAGGAACTCATTAGCTGTACGGATACGGGTATACCCTGCACTCCAGTAGTTCAGCTGCGGACCGGCTGCGTTCACCCGGGAAGCATCAGTGGCCAGAATGTTCACCGTTCCGTTACCCGAAACCGTGGACGTAAACTTCATGATATCGGTCAGGGCATCGGTATGGTTGTCGTAGCCTATAGGGAAGGTTCCGAACTTGAAGGTTTTAAACTCATTGTACAAGCCTATGACGTACATATCAATGGTCTCGGTACTGCGCCAGATAGCCACATCAGTATACCGGTCGGTTGGCTCAACATCTATTTTACAGGCGTGCAGGGTGGCTGCGAAGCCGGCAAGTAAAACAGTCTTTTTTATCGTAGAAAGAATTTGATTCATGGTCATTCAAAATTTAGAAAGTAAGATTTACACCTGCGGCGAAGATGCGTTGCTGCGGATAGAAGCCGTTGTTTACGTTTGGCATTTCCGGATCCAGGTATTTCAGCTTGTCCCAGGTAAACAGGTTTGAGCCCGATACATAAATGCGCAACTGCTGGATCTTGGCACTACGCAGCAGGTTGGCAGGCAGCGTATAACCCAACTGCATGGCTTTCAAACGCAGGTAAGAGCCATCCACAATCCATCCGGAGTTGGCATGGGCATTGTGCGCCGACAGCGGAGCCTTGTAAGCAGACAGACGCGGGTACCTTGCGTTTGGATTGTCAGGGGTCCAGGCCTGCTCCACCAGGAAATAAGGCGAGTTCCCATAGCCGTAGAAAGTCTTGGTAAACGGCGTGTTGTCGTCTACACCACTGGTACCGCTGGAGCCTTCATAGGTACCGGCCAGCGAAACGCTTACCCGGGTAGCCCCCTGGAACAGGGCAGAAAAATCAAACTGCTTGTAAGAAAGATCCAGGTTCAGACCGTACATAATCTCAGGCAGATTGCTGTAACCCACAAAAGTCATGTCATCGGTACGGGTCAGGCGACCATCACCATTCAGGTCTCTATATTTAAAGAAGCCGGGAGCAATTATACCACTGCTTGGAGAAATGCCATTGGCCGCTTCTTCCCAGGTCTGGTACATGCCATCCACAACAAATCCCATTTTTTCACCAATGCTTCTGCCAGTGCGGCGCTGCCAGTAGGGCAGGTTGGGGTTTTCATCCAGACGGATGATCTTGTTCTTTGCCCAGTTGAAGTTACCGGTCACCCCGTACTGGAGTTTGCCAATAGTGTTGCGGTGACGGATCTGCAGGTCAAACCCTCTGTTGTCCACAATACCGGAGTTGATAGTAGAAGGAAAGTATCCACCCAGTGAAGGAGGAAACAGACCTCCTTGCCCTTGCAGAATATCATTGGTAACTTTATAAAACCACTCAAAGTCCACACCCAGCTTACCGTTCCAGAACATAGACTCGAAGCCTACGTTGGTAAGGGTGGATGTCTCCCAGGTAATATTCACATTCGGTGGCGCATTGGTGTACAGAGCGGCCACCGGATTGCCGCCAATCACCATTACGGGATCAGACGTCAGAGAGAAGGTCTTCAGATACTGGAAGCTGCGGGTCTGGTCATTACCCAGGCGACCAATCGATCCTTTTACTTTCAGGAAGTTCACGGTGCTGCTCAGGTTGTCAAAAAAGCTTTCCTTGCTCACGATCCAGCCTAAGGCTACGGCGGGGAAGGTATGCCAGCGGTATGCCGCAGGGAAATTAACCGAGGCATCGTAACGGGTGGCCACTTCCAGCAGGTAGCGGTCTTTGAACGAATAGTTAATGCGGCCTACATAACCCGCTCTGGAATCCACACCACTGGAACCGGTCGGCATAATAATGTCATTGGTGCCGGTACCACCGAAATTGATCTCATGCAGTTGGGTCAGCGGAAAATTGCTGGCACCGGTCGAGAACAAACTGTTGTTGTAGCGCGACCATTCATACAACACCAAACCGGTCACCGCATGGTCGTTGAAGCGTCCGGTATAGCTGATGCTGGGCTGGAATACCTTGCGGTTATTTTGGCTGAACGATTGACGCAGGGTGTTGCGGGTGATCCCCGGGAGGGTATTGAGCTCAACAAAGTTGCCGCTCACCTGATCACGGGCCCGGCCCATCAAAGTGTAAGGCGTCAGCCAACTCTTATTTTCCGTGCTGGTCTTGTCATAAGCTACAAGCAGTTTCGCCTCCAGGCCCTGCACCCACGGAACACGTACCTTAAAGGTGAGGTTTGACTGGAAGATGTTGGACTGGGCACGCTGATAACCCGATTGTTGCACCGAAGCAATCGGGTTCACCCAGCCGGCGTTACTGTTGTAAGCCGTAGGCAGTCCGTTGGGTGCATACATGGGCAGGTTGGGCAGCATTCGCACTGCCTGGTAGAAGGGGTTGAGGTAGGCGGTGTTATCTGGTGAAATGCCCGGTGTATTGGTGTTTTGCTGACGTGCACCGAGGTCGAGAGCCACACTGAAAACCTTATTCAGTTCCACGTCCAGGTTGGTACGCATGTTATAGCGCTTGAACCCGGTATTGTCCACTACCCCATCCTGATCCAGGTAACCAAGAGAAGTAAAGTATTTAACGCTTTCAGTACCGCCGCTCACGTTCACACTGTGATGCTGCGAATAGCTTTCCTTTCCTAACAACAGCCCGATCCAGTCGGTGTTGCCCAACAAGGGATTGGTGTTGGTCCCATTGCGCAGGGCTTCAATCTGTTCTTTAGAGTATATATAGGGAACCGGGTTCGCGTTGGTCTGCATCAGGTAGTCATTGTCCATATCCGTACCCCTGTTGTACCACTCCATGTAATCAGGTCCGTTAAGAAATTTTGGGAAACGGGTATTTTGACTTACCATCACCGAACCGTCATAAGAGATCGTGGCCTTCCTTCCGCTACCACGTTTTGTGGTAACCAGAATCACCCCGTTGGCAGCCTGCAAACCGTAAACGGCAGTAGAGACGGCATCTTTCAAAAGAGTGATGCTTTCAATTTCGTTGGGATCGAGGTTACTGAACGAAGGACGTTGCACCCCATCCACAATGATTACCGGACCCTGGTTGTTGCCTGTTGTACCAATTCCCCTGATGCGCAGCGTGGCGTCATCAGCGCCGGGGCGGCCTGATTGCTGCAGGGTCACCAGACCAGGCAATCGTCCACCCAACACGTTGGTCACGTTCATAGCCGGGGACTTTTTGATCTCGTTGCCGCTGATCTGGGTTACCGAACCAATGACGTTGGCTCTTTTCTGTTGGCCGTAAGCCACCACCACCACTTCATCCATACTACCCTGAGCTTCGGTTAGAACCACCTGAATCGACTGGCCGGCAGTAACGGCAATGCTTTGCGGAGTATAGCCGATCATACTGATTACCAATCTGCCCCTATTCGAAGGCAGCGTAACGGTAAAGCGGCCATCGGCACCGGTTTGCACCACAGTGGATGATCCGGCTACACTAACAGAAGCACCGCCAAGCGGTTCGGCTTTGGCGTTTGATACGGTTCCATTGACCGTGCGGGACTGGGCAAGCAAAACACTGCCTGGCAGGCTCAATAGGATAGCAAGCAGTAACCAGCAGCGTATCCATGAGAAGAGTCTAAGTTTACTCATACAGCAATTGGGTTGGGTTAATACTAAAATTTATAATTATGAATCAGAGCAAATGAATAGATCGTTTGCGCAACGCTTATTGCACTTCACCTTTCATGTTCACGGGCCGTTCAAAAGGCTGCAGGTACCTGTCTACCAGCCAGGCAATGGTTTGGCGGTTCAGCATGTTATCGTCTTCGAGAGACTGGTCTTTTTGCTGTTGTTGCCAATCGGCTTTTACTTTTTCCACAGACAGTTTTACACCAACAGCATCAAATATTTTCAGAATAGAATTCAGTGTCAGCATGTCACCGGAAGCATCCAGGTAATTTTTGAGCGAAGCGTAGTACGGCCGCAAACCCTCTACCAGTTCAAACTGACTCAGTGGCTGCTCTGGATAAAACCAGGTTTGGTTGGCCCATTTATAGGGCACCCCTTTTCCTTTTAAAATACCCGTGGCACCAATTTTCTGGATCACTTCAAAAAAGGAATTATCAGGTGCAACGTCGATGTAGGGCATGAGGTAAGCCCCGGCCGCCAGCAACTGCTGTTGCACCTGCCGAACCGGGATGGTTTGCAACGCTGCGGCCTGCTGCGCACTCAGGGCGGCCAGTGTTCCGGCCGCCTGTCCGGTCAGCAACACACAAGGTTGCAGGCGGGTGGTGCCATTGACCACGTTGCTGACGGAGATACCTTTTTCGGCCACCACGAGGTTGTCAAAATTTTGCGGGATCAGGGCGCCCAGCGGCACGTTGAAGGAAGGGATGGGATAAAACTCCAGGTGCTGCGGAGCGGCCAAGTTTTTCTTGTGGTGATGATCGATGGGATAATCACCAACCGAGATTCCGGTGCGGTACAGCGGATCGCCGTAAGTAAAGGGCTCGGCAATATGGCGCATGGTAAAACGCACCAGGCCTTTTACCCGCCGCCCTTCGCGGTGGTAAGGAATCAGGGCAAACTTGTCTTTGGTTGGAAATTCATCGTCGGCCAGCCCCAGGTGTTTAAAACCCAGTTGGTGCTGGATAAAATAAATAAACCGCTTGGTGGTTTCTTTGGCTTTGACCAGCTCCTTTTCCCGCTCGGCTTCGGTCATCTCCACCACGTTCAAATAGGTGTCGTTGCCGGAAAGCGGCCAGTTGAGCATGTATTTGTTGTTGGGCAGCTTACCGTACTCCAGCATCTTCAGTGCATCCACCGCAGGGGCACGCTTGGTTTTGTCTATGTAATAATCGGTGCAGGCCGCATCAAATTCGGCCGGGTCGTAATTGGCTGGTTTGGGAATAGATTTATTGGCCCCTTTTCCGTAGTCTTTTAAAATGGCTACATAGGTCAGGTCCTGAACAATGTTGTTGGTTTCGTGCACTCCCACCTTTTCATCCGTGATCTCCCCGGATTCCATCCCCAGGTCGTAGGGAATGCCGGCGGCTTTCATCACATCGCCCAGTTCTGTTGCATCGATAAAGGTTCTGGCCCGGATGGTGAGGGTCTTGCCATTGACTTTATTGGTAAACGTTACGGACTCCAGCCGGTTATTGCTCTTTTCGACTGTCGCAAAAGCATGGTTGAAAAAAACAGTCAGGTTTTTTTCAGCAGCGGTCATGCTTTTAAAAATGCTGTCGGCCACGCGGGGTTCGAAGAGTGTATTGCTTACCCAGCCGGTTTCCACGGCTTCCGGACCACCATACCGTTTGTACAGGCGGCTCCGGAATTCGGCCCACAGCCCAGAAGGCAGGCGGTGGTTGCCGTCGACGGCCGACACACCGGCGGCAGAGATCATTCCTCCCAGCCAGGGTGTGCTCTCTACAATGATCGTTTTTGCTCCAAGTCGGGCACTCTGAATGCCAGCGGCCGTGCCGCCCGTGCCGCCACCTATGACCAATACGTCGGTGGTGATGGTTTGCTGCGCCTGGCAGTGGAGGCTATAGATGCCAACAACAAGAAGAAAAACTTTTTTCATCATACGCTTACAACCGGTTTATCGTTTTTTTATCGCCTGTTATTTATTGTTTGCCCTGCAGGCAGTACTGGCCGGACTAGTTTTCCAGCGTTTGCCACACCTGGTACAGGGCTCTTGGAATATGGAAACAACCTTTCCACTTGCCTCCTTTCAGGGGCAACAACACTTCTCCTCTTCGGTTCAGGTAACCAAACCATTCGCCGTAGGCAGGGTCCTTGAATTTCTCCCAGGTATAATTGTGCACTTTTTCAAACCAGGTGCGGCAACGCTCATCACCGGTTAGTTTGTACCCTTTCGCCAGCGCCACCAGCGCTTCTACGTGTACCCACCAGAGTTTCTGGTCCCACTCCAGTTGTTGCGGCGGTGCGCCTTTGGCATCCAGGAAATAGAAGATACCCCCGTACTCTTTGTCCCAACCATGCGCCAGTGTATCCAGCATAATGGTGCAGGCTTTTTGAATGAGAGTCTGATTGTTGAAACGCTGCCCGAGATCCATTAGGAACCACATGGCTTCAATGGCATGACCGGGATTTAACAGACGACCCTCAAAGCAGTCGGTAAACTCACCATCCGGACCAACGTTTTCCAAAATGAGTCCCATTTGCGGCTGGTAAAACACATCCAGGACCTCGTGAATCACCTGCTCCGCCAGTTCATTCACCCGGGCAGGCCCGATGATATGTTCCAGTTCCAGCGAGAGGTTGCAAAGGATCATGGGCAGGCTAAAATTGCGAAGCGGTCGGGTACCGGGAAAAGCTTTATTATAAACACCCTTCCAATTCTGCTGTCTTTTTAAAATATTTTCAAAAGTCGAAAGGGCTATTTCCTTGTACTCATCAGAAGGCGCAGCCTTATCCAGGGCAGCAAAGCCCATGGTGGCAAAGCAATCGCTAAAAATATTGTAAGGCTGTACCAGGGGTTTGCCCTCTGCGGTCAGCGAAAAGTACCAATTCCCCTCCTTGTCTCTTCCATGTTTTTTCATAAAGTCGGCACCATGCAAGGCCATCTTCAACCATTCTTCGCGGTGTTCCACCTTGTTGTACATATAGCTAAAGCACCAAACCCCTCGTCCCTGCAACCACATAAACTTGTCTCGGTCAAAAACACTTCCGTCCCGATTCAGACAGGTAAAATAGCCTCCGTTAATTTTGTCTTGACTATGCTCTAGCCAAAAAGGAATTATATTAGAAAGCAACTCATTTTTATATAGCGCTGCAATTTCCCGGGTAGCAAGGACTTCTTTCTCATTTGCAGTTGTCAGTATCATGCGCAATTAAATATTATCGATTTTGGATTCTTATTCTAATAATTTTATTAACGAGACTCCAAATTAATAATATTGTTATTAAAACAATAAAACTTTATAAATATTTTTATTTTCTACAGCCGTCAGGAGAATATTATTTTATTAATGCCTTTATATGGGATTTACTTTTAAAAAAACCTTTTAAATTCACGCCTAGCTTGAAACAAAAATTAATCACTTAAATCCATAGATGTTGGCCATACAACATTCGATATTTGAAGTATTTTCAAAGGAAAACGCAACAGGGATTGCCTACAAGAACAAGGCGTACAAGCGTGCTATAATTAATCACCTAGACCAAACCGGCAATACTACCATTCCTGATTTGGCCCAGGGAATAAATATCAGCGTCCCCAAAACCACCAGCCTCATTAATGATTTGATACAGGACGGATTGATCAAGGATTATGGTAAGGTTGATTCTACGGGTGGCAGAAGGGCTAATTTATACGGGCTGGAAGCAGAGGCCTGCTTTTTTATTGGTGTTGATGTAAAGCATTATTTCATCAACATAGGTTTGCTTGACTTTAAAAAAAACCTCCAAACAGTGCAAATGCAGGTGCCTTACCTGCTTGAAAATAGCAGAGAGTCATTTAACCAACTCATTCAGATCATAAAAACCTTTATTGAAGAATTGCCCGTTGGCAGAGAGCATATTCTTTCCATGTGCATCAATTTGTCGGGCCGTATCAACACTGAGAAAGGGTATAGCCACAGCTTTTTTCACTTTCATGAAGAGCCACTCAGCGCTATTATTGAAAATGAAATAGGGATTCGTACTTTTTTGGAAAATGATTCCAGGGCCATGGCCTATGGTGAGTTTCACAACGGTGTTGTTCAAAATGAAAAGAATGTTTTGTTTATCAATCTGGATTATGGAATAGGATTAGGTATTTTCATTGACGGCCAGATGTATTACGGCAAATCGGGCTTTGGAGGTGAATTTGGACACATTCCTTTGTTTCACAATGAAATCATTTGTCAATGCGGCAAAAAGGGGTGTTTGGAAACGGAGGCTTCCGGACAGGCCCTGATTCGGCTATTCCGAGAAAGAGTAGAACAAGGCGCTACTGCATCAAATGCTGGAAAATCATTACCCCTTACTGACCTCAGACTAACTAATATTATTGAAGCAACAAATAACGAGGATGTTCTTTGTATTGAACTGGTTGCAGAAATTGGTGAAAAAATTGGCAGGGGACTGGCTGTACTGATCAACTTATTTAATCCGGATCTTGTCATCTTGGGTGGCACTTTAGTTGAAACGGGCGATTACATTTACCTTCCTATTCGAAGTGCATTAAATAAATACTCATTAAGTCTGGTTAACAGCGATTCAAAACTGGTACTCTCCAAACTGGGTGAAAAAGCCGGTGTAATAGGTGGTTGCTTATTTGCCCGTAATAAACTTCTGTCATTGAGGTAAGCGTCTTATTTTAGTAAACCAAGCCATCATAAAACATCACCTTGATAAAGCATTCCATTCTTTTTCTGAGTTTGTGTTATCTGTTTTTGTTTGCCGGGGCGCAGACAAAAATCATCGACATGCACATTCACTGCTATTCAGATCGGCACTTTGAAAATCCCGCTGCCGATTTTTATGGCAATAAGGGTTCTGCCAACGCAGCCGCACACCTGCAGGAAACATTTGCCGCTTTTAAAAAATTCAATATTGTAAAAGCCGTTGTCAGCGGCTCTCTGGAAAGTTTGAATGAATGGTTGCGCCATGACAGCAACCACCGCATCATCAGGGGAATTGCCATGGACACCCCCACCGATTACGGCATGGACAGCGTGCGGTTTGAACAATTGGTAAGAGACAAAAAAATTGAAGTATTTGGAGAAATCGGCGCCTATTACGGCGGCACTACCCTCGATGATTCCAGCTGGCATCCTTACCTGCGCATTTGTGAACGGTACGACATACCGGTAGCGGTTCATACTGGTGGCGGCGATCCGGGAGGAACCTATTCCTGGGCGCCCAAAGCAAGGCTGGGTCTGTCCGATCCTTTCTTGCTGGAAAACGTATTGGTGAAATACCCCAAACTCCGGATTTACCTGATGCATTCCGGAGAAGTGTGGTACGAACATGCACTGCGGCTGATGGCTTATTATCCACAGTTGTATTCCGATTTGGGTGTGCTGCTTTGGGTAGAACCCCTAACCCAACGCTACGCCATCAATTTTCTGAAAGCAGCCAAACAGGCCGGCTACCTAAACCGGGTGATGTATGGAACCGATCAAATGCGCTGGCCCTACGCCATTGAAAAATCCATTCGTTTTTTAAACAACCTCAGTTTCCTAAGCAAACAAGACAAAGAAGACATTCTGTATAACAATGCTACCCGCTTTTTACGATTGCCCCAATAGCCATACCCGGCAGCTCACCCGATAAGCAAAGAATAAAGAAAAGCCTATACCTCGCCGTTGCTGCCTTCGCAAAATATTTGCTCAGCCATGTTATTTGGAACAGGCTTTGCGGTGTTTTAAACTCCCGCTATTATGATGAAATTGAACGCTTTCGCTCCCCGTGAAGCCTGAGGATCCCTTTCTCAACTTTTAAAATCATGAATATGAAAGCAGCGATACTATTGTTGGGCGTCACACTTGGGTTCGGTTGTGCCGCAGAAAAAGAAGTGCAGGCCGACCTTGTTAATGTGGAGCTGATAAAAATAGAAACGGTGGAGCGTTATCCGAATGTGGAGCAAAAACTCCTTACCTGGAAAGACGAGAACAACGTAAAATACATCACCTTCCAGCCAATGAGTGCAGATTATAAGATCGGCACTTTTATGAAAGTGATGCTTCGAAAATAACTGCTGATAGGGCTTTACGTATCCTCCGCATATACGATCCAATAGATGCATATCAGCTTGATGGCGTAGGCATCGGCGCTTTTTGATAAGCGAGGTTCCTTTGCATTTACACTCATCCATTTCGCCGATGCCTTTTTCCAGACCTAGCATCAAGTTTGCAGTACAACCCAACATATTTCCCAATCTATGGAGTTATACGATTGCATTATCATTGGCGGAGGACCGGCGGGTTTAAATGCAGCCGTGGTACTGGGACGCTGCCGCAGAAAGGTCTTGATTTTCGATACGGGGCAACACCGCAACAAATATTCGCACGGCATGCACAACTATTTAACCAGAGACGATATTCTGCCCCAAGAATTCATAAGCCTTTGCCGCAGGGAACTGGAAAAATACAGTGTGCAGCTGGTGCATAAAAAAATCATCAATGCCGCGAAAAACAAAGAAGGAATTTTTGAGGCAAAAGACGAGGACGGAAGAATATACCACTCCAAAAAATTGTTGGTAGCCACCGGCCTTTGGGATACGGTCCCTCCCCTGCCCGGCATAGAGACCCTCTACGGTCGGTCGGTTTTTCATTGTCCCTACTGCGACGGCTGGGAGGTGCGGGATAGAAAACTGGGAGTGTATGCCAAAAACAAAAACGGCACCGAACTGGCCCTTGCCCTGAAAGGCTGGAGCGCAGATGTGGTTTTATACACCGATGGCAAAGGCAGGTTAAAGCCATTGAATCTGGAGCAGCTTCAGGCCAATAACATTCCGGTTATTCACAAACGCATCAAAAGACTGGAAGGAAAGGACGGGCAACTGGAGAAAATTATTTTCACCAATGCCGAAGAAGCTCCTTGCGATGCCTTGTTTTTTGTAAATGGGTATGCGCAACAATGCAACCTGGCAGAGACTTTTGGCTGCGACATGACCCGCAAAGGGGTGGTGGCTACAAACCGCTTGCAACAAACCAACATACCGGGTTTGTATGTGGCAGGTGACGCATCCAGGGACATGCATTTTGTGGTAGTGGCGGCTGCCGAAGGTGCCAAGGCCGCGGTCATTATAAACAAAGAGCTTCAAAAAGAAATTTCCGAACAACAACTGAATGCTTACAAAAGACAACCAGTAATGTAACCGGGTGCGACACAACCGCGCATCATGTCGTTTGTTGTAACTGATGAATCCTTGCTCTGTTTGCCAGCCATTAACTTTAACGTATATCTTAGCCAAAATTGATTTTTGCGCCTTGTTGTGGTACAGGGTTTGAACTCTTTATCCTGCTATGAAAAAAATGCTAACATCGGTCTTGTTTGTATGGGCGCTGACGACCCTGAATGCAGTGCAGGCGCAGGATAAAGAAAAACCTTCCACGCAAAAGCTGGTTGAATCAAAAAACTTTGTATTCAAAGCACAAACGGTATTGCCCCTGAGAGGCAACGTAAGGCAGTTGACCTCGGATTATGACCTGAGGCTGTCGGGCGACTCTGTGGTTAGTTACCTGCCTTTTTTTGGCCGTGCTTACGTAGCTCCCACGCGGCCGGATGAAGGCGGTATAAAATTCACCTCCACGGATTTTGTGTATAACGTAAAACAAAAAGGTCAGGGATGGGAGATCACGATTCTGCCAAAAGACACCAGAGACGTAAAGCAACTGTTCCTTTCCGTTTCGGGGAACGGCTATGCACGGTTGCAGGTGATCAGCAACAACCGGGAAGGAATAGCGTATAACGGATACATTGAAGCGCTTAAATAAAAGATCAGTACACGGAAAAGCAGCCGGTTCTCCCGGCTGCTTTTTTATAAACAGAATTAATCATGTCCTTCTAATTTCACCAGCTTATTGTACAATCCAAGTAATAAGAATGGCGCAGGCCACTGACCCACAAATAAGCTCAGTTTTCGAACGCCTGCTATTTGCAATCCCAGGGACACAGCCATTGAACCCAGCGCCGCCCACAAAAAAACATCGGATGGAATTTTTGCTGTTTGCTCTTCAATTGCCGTTGCTACTCTTCCTTCTTTATGCTCGGGGTTGAGATTTGTTGCCATAATGATCCTCCTTTTTAATGAGTGATGAATAGAAGTGGGAACTTCAACTTCCTTGCCAACAAATAATGCACAGGTTCGGCATTTTCCGCGGCAAAACCTTTTCTTATCAGTAATTTTAAGGTTATCATACTGGTTATGAAAACAATTATTTTTTTGCTGTTTTTGTTTTTTATGGCAACAACAACGCTTGCACAAACCTATAAGGCCGCCGAACCACTGGCGCATACTTTTTCCATCGTAGCCCGGGACACAGCCACCGGGGAGTTGGGCGTGGCGGTGCAAAGCCACTGGTTCTCTGTAGGCACGGCCGTAAGTTGGGCTGAAGCGGGAGTAGGCGCCGTGGCCACACAGTCATTTGTCAACAAATCGTTTGGTATCCGCGGCTTGAACGGGCTGCGAAAAGGCTTAACGGCACAACAGGCACTGGATTCGCTGCTGGCCACCGATGAAGGACGGGAAGTGCGGCAGGTAGCCATTGTAGATACTAACGGAAACGTGGCTACGCATACTGGCCAAAACTGTATAGAATACGCCGGGCACAGGTTGACGGGCGTCGCGAAGGTCGCGTCGATCATCGTGCGGACGCGGCGCTCGCGGCAGATCTCGGCCACGCGTCGGAGGTCGACGACGTTGTTGTACGGGTTCGTCGGTGCCTCGCTGATCACGAGGCGCGTCTGCGGCGTGAGCGCCGCTCGCATCGCGTCGACGTCGGCCGGCGGGACCAGCGTGCTGGTGACGCCGAAGCGATCGAGGAACGACGTCACGAACTGCCGGGTGCGCCGGTAGCAGTCCGAGAAGAGGACGACGTGCGAGCCGCTCTTGGTGAGCGCGAGGATCGCGGTCGTCACCGCGGCCATGCCGCTCGAGCA
>JAEVYV010000101.1 GCA_023392575.1 Bacteroidota bacterium
AATGGGTTCTCCGTTTGTTTCCTGACCGGCATAAACAATATAATCGGCTTCCGCTTCGTGGCGGTTGGACACCTCCATGGTGAATTTGTTGCTGAACCGATAGCGCAGGCCCATTTCTATACTGTGATATTTTTTATTCGGCTCGTTGAAAAACTTGGCCAGCAGGTAATCATAGCTAAAGAACAAACGCTTACGGCTGTCCGAACTGCCACTCAGCGACGCATACCCATAGGCCGGTCGGCGGGCAAAATGCGAGAACGGCGCTCCCAACAAAAAATAGTCATGCTGATCCGGTAAATAATTTACCGAAAAACGTATATCCCAAAAATTCTTCAGGTACCAAAATCCTGTTGCCGAAACCTGCAGGTCGTTGAATACGTTGGGGCGGTACAAACGCCGGTAGGTTGTGTTTAGGCTATAGGAATAACTAAGAAAATTTTGAGTGGGTTTGTACTGGTTGTAGCTGACCGACCCCATGTAATTGACCTGGTTGGGGGTTTGCAGGTAGCCCAGATCCCTGGGGTTGTAGCGGCTGGAAAGCACCTCGCCTTGCACGTAGTACTGAATTTTTCCGCTGACTTTTCCCAGGCGAAGCAGGGTATTGAACCCATCGTAGGGGGCAGCGCCAAAGATTTTGCTATACCGTCCCTTTCCTCTGACATTGAAAACATTGCCCTTGTCGTACAGGCTGAAATCAAGCCCTGTTACATTAGCATCCCGCCCGTTACTGCCCCGCAACACATTGGTATTGGTAAACGTAATATAAGAGCGGCCTTTCAGCGCCTGATCCAAAACCACAATATTGTAGTTGGTAGCCGGCTCGGTTTGGTATTTTGTCTTTTCTCCGGTAACCCGGTCGTACAAAACCGCATGCATGGGCGCCGTTACGGCGTTGAAAAAACCAATGCCCAATTTCTTTTTGGTTCGCCCCGACAGTTTGATGGCATTATACAGTTGGGTTGCCGAAGGGTTTTTGATGATCTCCAGATCCGGATTATCCTGTGCTTTTGCTTCGATCAGATCGTATCCCGCGGGCATCGCCCCTACCCTTCTTGAATAAAACAAACCCGCCTTGTTAAACAATTCTGTTCCTTCCGTAAAAAAAGGACGGTTTTCCTGAAACCGCACTTCGTAAGGCGTGAGGTTGTTGACGACATTATCGGAAATGACCTGGCCAAAATCAGGAATCAACGTGGCGTCCAACGTAAAGCTTTCATTGATGCCATATTTCACATCCATTCCGCCGTTGCGCAACCACTCCGTGGCAATGCGGTTGCCTTCCGGATTGAACCGGACGCCTCCGGACACATACGGAGAAAAACTCAGACGCAGCGGCGGCCGGATGTCCTGCAAACCTGCATACTCGCCAAACTGATTGACAAACCCATTGACGTTAGGATCCACGGCGTTCCAATAAGCGCTTTCATTATTTCGGCGGGTAAACCGAAGCAACTGCAACCCCCAGGTTTGCACCTCTTTTTTGGCAAAACGCAGGGTGCTGTAGGGAATTTTCATTTCCACGACCCATCCATTGGCGGTGATGGCCGTCTGGCTTTGCCACACGGCGTCCCAGGTTTTATCGCCAAACTCGCCATAGCCCGTGCTGGCGCTGGGGCTTAGCTTGGCATCGGTTTGCACATTGGCCGGCGTCACCAAAAACTGAAATCCGTTCTGATGATCGTTATACGTATCCAGAAAAACGGAAAAATAGTCTACGTCTTGCTGTTGCTCTCCGTCCCGGGCCGTTATTTGCTTTCGGATCAGGGCGGGGTCATCATACAAATATGCTCCGATGTATATGGCCGAATTATCGTACAGAATCCTCACTTCGGTTTTGGAGGAAGCCGGTATGCCGTAAGTGGGGAAGTTTTGGATAAAATGATTCGCTACGGGAGCTTGTTGCCAGGCGGCATCATCCAGAACACCATCGATGCGAAGCGGCTGCTCGGTTTTTACAGCAGTCAGAGTTCTGGGTTGGCACAGGGCGGAAAATCCGAAAAATAAAAACACACTTAGCAGCAACAATCTCATGCAATTACTTATTGGCTAAGTCGTAAAATTATGGACAATTTCTATACAGAAATATTTTACTGCGTTTTAATTAATGCGCTTTTTAATGGAGCTCACCTGCTGCTGCAGGTTGCTGACCATGTTGGCCAATTGACCTACATCCCACCGTTGCTGTGTATTGGCTTTGGAAATAATCATTTGCGCCTGCCACACTTCCACAATGTCTTCGGCATTGACGGTATAGGGCTGGTACGAAGGATTATCACTAACCAGCGTAAACTTATTTTTCTGACGGTTGTTTTTCATCATTCTTTTGTAAACAATGCCGTCGGTTTTGGAAACAACGATGTAGGTTTGGTTGGTCTTGATCTCCTCGAGGCTTTGCACTCTTTCGCCCACAATTACCGAACCACTCGGCGTGGGCATCATGGAGTCGCCCACAATCTCAAAAGCCCGGTAGTCGCCCCCGGCCAGCATGGGAAGGGTAAACGTATTCAACTCGTCTACAAATTCCGGATCGGCATAGCCGGCCAGGTAGCCCGCTGCCGCTTTCACCGGCACAAAGGGAATATCGGTTCTGCCGCCCGCCATTTTTTGTGCCCGGCGCCGGGCCAGGTAGTTGTTTTTTGTATCGCTAACATCTTTTCGCAAAAGATCGTCCAGGGTGAGTTTGAACATGTCGGCCACCACTTCCAATATGTCAATGCGGGGTTCGGCTCTTTCCTCCTCGTAAGCGCCCAACAAAGACCGCTTGATGCGCAGTTTCTGGGCAAACTCCTCTTGGGTCCAACCACGCAATTTTCTCAGGTACTTTAAATTTTTGTTAGCGATTGACATGCGGCTAATTTATTTAGCTGCAAAATACTAATTAATTTAGATTGGGAAAAGAAAAACCCCAACAACCGCTACCGGCAAAGGGAACGACCGGAGCGAAGACGATACATGCTTCACCAAAAGGCGAGGCCCGCAAATTGTGAGCTGTCGGCAAAAAACGCTGCCAGATGGCTGCGGTCCGCGACTTACGTTATTCCACTACCGGCTTTAACCGGCGTGGTGTAATTTTGGATATCGATAAAACTGATTCAAATTTGTGAACTATCAAAAGCAGCAGAATGGAAAAAGGAAAGAAGCCCGTTATTTTAATTACCAATGATGATGGCATTACCGCACCCGGCATCAAAAACCTTATCGAAGCAGTTAAAGATCTTGGAAAAATAATTGTGGTGGCCCCCGACAAACCCCAGTCGGGCATGGGACACGCCATTACCATTGGCGTTCCGCTTCGTTTGCACAAAGTCAATTTTTTTGAGGGCGTGGAAGCCTATCAATGTACCGGCACCCCTGTGGACTGTGTTAAGCTGGCCGTGGACAAAGTGTTGCACCGCAAGCCCGACATCTGCCTGAGCGGCATCAACCATGGCGCCAACCACAGCATCAATGTGATTTACTCGGGAACCATGTCGGCAGCCGTGGAAGCCGCCATCGAAAGCATTCCGTCCGTTGGGTTTTCACTGCTTGACTATAGCCTGGAGGCCGACTTTTCTGCGGCCCGCAAATATGCCCGCCTGATTGTGGAAGAAATGCTGAATTCCACTCCCGACAAACACTGCGTACTCAATGTAAATATTCCCATTGGCACACCCGATGACATTAAAGGGGTAAAAGTTTGCCGGCAGGCCTATGCCAAGTACGAAGAAGATTTTTTGGAAAGAGACGATCCTCATGGCCGCAAATATTACTGGCTTACGGGTGAGTTTGTTAACTTCGACGAAGGCACCGATACCGATGTATGGGCTTTGGCCAATAAATACGTCAGTATTGTACCCGTGCAATTTGATTTAACCCACTACAAACAAAAAGAACAACTTGAAAAGAACTGGAACATTCTTTCTAAAGAAAGATAACCTGAAAATGGGGTTGACCCTGGGGCTGATTACCCCTTTACTGGTTTTTGTCATCATCTACCTGGCCCGGTTTACCGGCTACACCCTTGAAGAATTTACAAAAGTATTTTTCAACGAAAACCGCCTGATCACTTTTTTTGGTGTGTGGTGCCTGGTGGGCAACATTGCCCTGTTCACTTACTACATCAATACGGCCAGGGATAAAACAGCCAAAGGCATTTTTACGGTGACACTCATTTATGGCATTGGTGTTTTGTTGCTCAAACTTCTTAATTAATCTGTTTTTGTAAATCAATCCAATGACTGTTGACAAACCCATTCTTTCTTCTTTAACTGAGGTTGGCTTAAGGACCGATAAATACGCCTCTTTGGAGGCCGGAGGCTTATGAAATACTATCTTATTGCAGGGGAAGCATCCGGTGATTTGCACGGCAGCAATCTGATCAAGGAGCTAAAAAAATTGGATGCGGACGCAAACGTCCGGTGCTGGGGCGGTGATCTTATGGAGGCAGCCGGCGGAAAAGTGGTAAAGCACTACCGCAACCTGGCCTTTATGGGATTTATTGAAGTAGTAAAAAACCTACCCACCATCCTGAACAATCTAAAATTCTGCAAAGAAGACATTCAAAAATTTTCGCCGGATGCAGTGATCTTGATCGATTATCCGGGCTTCAATCTGCGCATTGCCAAATGGGCCAGGGAACAGGGCTTTAAAGTAATCTATTACATTTCGCCCCAGGTTTGGGCCTGGAAGGAAAGCCGGGTAAAGCTGATTAGAAAAGTAGTGGACAAAATGCTGGTGATCCTGCCCTTTGAAAAAGAATTTTATGGCAAATGGAATTATAACGTAGAATATGTAGGCCATCCGCTGGCCGACATCATTGATAAATTCGACCGAAAAACTACCGGCTTTGTCACCCATGAGAGCCCAACACAAAACCACCCCGACCACCAAGCAAACAAGGAGGACCTGCGGGAACTTATTGTTTTGCTTCCCGGCAGCCGCAGGCAGGAGATCCTGGTCAAGTTGCCCGTCATGCTGGCGGTCACGCCGGCCTTTCCCCAATACCGTTTTGTAATAGCACAGGCCCCGGGACAACCTTATGAGCTTTACAAAGAACTGATTGCTCCCTATCCGAATGTTGAAGTAGCCACTGCCGGCCAAACATATACCTTACTTTCCCAGGCAAAGGCAGCCCTGGTCACTTCCGGCACCGCTACGCTGGAAACCGCCTTGTTTGGCGTTCCCCAGGTGGTTTGTTATAAGGGCTCAGCCATTTCCTATCAAATTGCCAAACGGCTGATCCGGATCAAATACATATCGCTGGTAAATCTGATCATGGATAAAAAAGTCGTTACCGAGCTCATCCAAAACGAACTGGTTCCGAAAAACTTAAAACAGGAGTTGGATGCCATTTTGCACAACGAAGAAAAGATCAACCAAATAAAAAAGGATTACCAGGCGCTCCGGGACCTTTTACTAAAAGAGGGCAACGCTTCGGCAAAGGCCGCACGGGAAATTGTGGGTTTTTTGCAGGGAACCACAAACTGAATTGGTTGTAGGCGTACCGGCACTCTATTTCTTCAAAAAAAGCTTGATCACAATGATGATAAGGGCTGCTATAAACAGCAGCAAACTCAACCGGTTGATCCCGTGCATGTATTTCACAAAAGTGGTTTTGGGCCGGTCGGGATCGGGTTTTCGCAGGTATAAGTATTCGGCAATTTGTTTGAGTACACCCATAAAAAAACTGTATCGGCAAAGATACAGTTAACTATAAAAAATTTAGGGAAGCCGTTCTGGTTTAGGGTGCCGGGTTGCGACGAAGCTTGTCTTGCTTTTTTGCCGAAGCTCTGATGTTGAAACCTTCGGGAGAAGGTTGTAAAAAAGAAACATGAGCGGGTTTTTCCGTTCTTCTTTTTTTCTTTTCGTCCCTGTTGTCTGCCCAGCCATTAGCGGGGTGCAAAACACTTTCAAAATAAACAAATAGATTGCGTATGTAGCTGCTCATTTTAATCAGGATTTTAGGATGATTGGACTTCAATATGTTTCCTTGGTTTGACAATGCACTGTTAATTGCTATCTATACAAACTTAAAATTTTAGTCAGAGAATGTCAATGCTCTTTCGACTAAACCGCGATAAAGAAAGTCGAAAAATTAGCACACTTAGTGAAATCCCTTAGTGCCCGTTAACCATCATCAAGTCTTGATGATTCAAAACACCAAAACCGGTTTTTCGGCTAGACGGCTGCGGCACCAAAACCAAAAATGGGTAGCGCAATGGGTTCATGGAGGAGGTGAAAGAGACAAAGAAGCTGCTATTTGGAAAAGGGATATTTTTCCTTGATCTCCAGCACGCCGCTTTTCAAAAATGACACAATCTCTTTTAAAGAATCATTCATCTCCTTCATGTTCTGGTAGTTGGCATAATTGATTTGTGAGTTGGCCCAGCGCAGGTAAATGGCTTCGTTCTCTCTTGCGTCCATTCCTGTTTCTTGCTTGAATACTTCAGGGGTAAATGGTTCGAAATGGTGTGTCATTGGTAAGCATGTTTAAGGTATCTACGAATATAAGCAATAGCAATGCAAACCGTAAGTCTTGGGCAAGAATCTTATTTCAAAAAGTACCCTTCCTACTAAGTTCCGAAAATTATGCAAGGATAACTACTCTACTGTAAAACTTAATCTTCCCATCTTTTCTTTGCAACCCATCCCTTCCTATTTAAGTTGCCGCAAAAAAGCTTGTAGTGTTTCGTAGTCTGCCTTCATTTTCGTTTTAAAAACCGGCCGCGTCATTAATTCGTTCACAGCCGGTGGGTACACAATCGGCTGGCCAGTTTGCTGTTCTACAATTGCTGCAAATTTCACCGGGTGTGCGGTACCGATAACAATGCCTTTTTTTCCGGGCTGCCTCTTTAAATATTTTTCCAGCGCATTCCAGGCAACGGCCGAATGCGGATCCAAAACATAGCGGTACTTTTTGTATACGTTCCGGATGGTTGCTTTTGTTTCTTCATCGCTGGTGCTGGTAGCCGCCACCTTTTTCTTTGCGTTTTCCAATACACCACCAAATAACTGCATCACCCGAACGAAATTGCTTGGATTGGCCACATCCATGGCATTGGAAAGCGTTGCCACAGCCGTTTTATTTTCCAACTGCTCCGTAGCAAAATAATTAGGTATGACATCGTTGGCGTTGCAGGCGGCAATAAAGCCATCCACCGGCATACCCGTGAAATGCGCCAGCATGCCCGCACAAATGTTTCCGAAATTACCACTGGGCACCGACAGTACCGGTGGGCGCGCCTTCTCCGGCCACTGCTTCCAGGCAAAGGCATAATAAAACTGTTGGGGCAACCAGCGGGCTACGTTGATGGAATTGGCCGATGTAAGAAAGATTTTATCTGTCAGCAAGGCATCGGCAAAGGCCTGCTTTACCATTTGCTGGCAGTTGTCAAAATTGCCTTCCACTTCCAGGGCATGAACGTTCTTTCCCAGGGTGGTCAGTTGCTGCTCCTGCAAGGGGCTTACTTTTCCGGAAGGATACAAAATCACCACATCCACATTCTCTACTCCGTAAAAGCTATGCGCTACCGCACCACCGGTATCACCCGAAGTCGCCACCAACACCGTTACTTTTCGACTGCTGCTTTTTGCAAAATGCGACAGGCAACGGCTCATGAACCGGGCGCCCACATCTTTGAACGCCAGCGTAGGACCATGAAACAATTCAAGCACATAAATATCATCCGACACCGGCACCAGCGGCATGGGAAAGCTCACGGTTTCAGCAACAATCATCCGCAATTCCTCATCGCGGATCGTTCCGCCCACATAAGGCTGTATCAGCCGAAAGGCAATTTCTTCGTTGGAAAGGTTTTTGATTTCATTCCAAAACCCTGATGGCAACCGCGGAATCGCCTCCGGAAAATAAAGTCCTTTATCCGGGGCCTGGCCCCGGATGGTTGCTTCTTTAAAATCAACTGCCGGCGATTTTTTGTTTAAACTATAGTACTTCATTTCAATGCTTGTTTAATGAATAACGGTGGCTCCCTGCCGGTTAATAGTAGTGACATAGGTATGGTAGGCGATGCCCATTTTTTCGTACACCTGCTGCATGGCCACAGCCACCTGCTGAGCCGTGGCTTCGCTTGTGCTCAGCATGAAAATAGATGGCCCCGAACCAGAGATGCCCCCGCCCAGCGCCCCGGCTTGCCGGCTTTGCTCTTTCACCTGGTCAAAACCCGGAATCAAAATGCTGCGCAGCGGTTCGATCACCACGTCCTCCAGGGAGCGGCCAATGAGGTGATAATCGTTTTTAAAAAAACCACTGACTAACCCAGCCACATTGCCCCATTGCCGGATGGCGTCTTTCAGGCGAATTTCTTTTTTAAGGATCTGCCGTGCATCCGCTGTTTTTACTTCGATCTGGGGGTGCACGACTGTTACAAACAACTCCGGCGCAGGGATGGAAACAATGTCCAGCGGATGAATGCAGCGCACCAACGTAACACCTCCGTAAATGCAGGGGGCGATATTGTCGGCGTGTTTTACCCCCGATGCCAGTTTTTCCCCATTCATGGCCAACTGCACCAGTTCTTCCTTGCTGAAGATATTGCCCAGCAAAACATTGGCGGCAACGGCTGCCCCCGCCGCACTGGCCGCACTGGAACCAATGCCGCTTCCGGGTTTTATTTTCTTTCGGGAGATCATTTCAAAACCGCACGCCTTGTTCATTTTTTCCACTATGGACAACAAAACAACGCCGGCCACATTTTTTTGCGGATCGGTTGGCAGTTGGTATTCGTCTTCGTTTGCAATAACCACTTCCGGCCGGTCTGTCAGCCGCACGGTAATGCTGTCGTAAGGATCGTGCAGGGCAAGCCCCAGCACATCAAAACCACAGACCAGGTTGGCTATGGTTGCCGGAGAATGGACGGTAACAGATTTCATGCTTTAAAAAATTGAGGTTGAGGTTAAGGCTAAGTTTTGGAGGTTTTGTTCCAGGCCCTTGCCTTAACCTTCGGTTTGTTGATCAAATTCTTGCTGCCCGCACAATGTCAGCAAACACCCCAGAGGCGGTAACTTCCGCTCCGGCCCCGGCGCCCTTCACCACCAGTGGTTGCTCCGAATAGCGGCTGGTATAAAACAACACCACATTGTCCTTTCCGTACAAATGATAAAGATCATGCGCCGGATCGATGTGCTGCAGACCCACCGAAGCTTTTCCATTTTGAAAAGAAGCCACATATTTTAATTTCTTTCCATTTTGTGCAGCCTCTTTATAGATTTTTAAAAAATGTTCTTCGTGTTTTTCCATTTCAGCATAAAAATCATCTACACTACCTTCCATGCAGGACGGCGGCAAAAAAGAATGATTGGTCAATTCATCCATTTCAAGCGGATAGCCCGCCTCCCGGGCCAGAATCAGGATTTTTCGCATCACGTCCGTTCCGCTCAAATCCAGCCGGGGATCGGGTTCTGTGTAGCCCTCGTCCTGTGCCTGCTTCACTACGGAAGCAAAGGACTGCTGGCCGTTGTACTGATTGAATACAAAATTCAGGGTTCCGCTCAGCACCGCTTCAATCTTTGTAACACTGTCGCCGCTGCTGATCAAATCATTCAGAGTATTGATGACCGGAAGCCCGGCCCCCACATTGGTTTCAAACAAAAACAAGGCGTTGTACTCCCGGGCCAAATCTTTCAGTTTCTGGTAATGGTTCAGGGCAGCGGAAGGAGCAATTTTATTACACGCCACCACCGAAATGCTTTTTTTGAACAGCGGTGCATAAACCCCGGCCACATCGGCGCTGGCGGTGACATCTACAAAAATGGAATTGCGCAGGTTTTTTGATTGCATGGTTTTCACAAACGCTTCCAGGTCCTTAGGTTCGCCCCCCTCCAACAACTCCGGCCAGTTGGTTAGCTTGATCCCTTTGTCGTCAAACAACATTTTGCGGCTGTTGGCCAGACCAATCACCCTTAGTTGCAGGCGCAGGTGTTTTTGCAAATACTGGTTTTGCTGCTCCAGTTGATGCAGCAACTTTTTGCCCACATTACCGGTGCCCACAATAAAAAGATTGATCTGCTTGTATGTGGTTTCAAAAAAGTCTTCGTGCAGTACATTAATGGCTTTGCGCACATCGGCGGCATTGATGACTGCGGAGATGTTGCGTTCGGACGAACCCTGGGCAATGGCCCTGACGTTGATGCCATTGCGGCCCAAGGCGCCAAACATCCGTCCGCTGATGCCGGTATGGCTTTTCATGTGATCGCCCACCAGGGCCACAATGGCCAGGCCGGTTTCCACTTCCAGCGGATTGACCCGGCCTTCCTTGATCTCGGTTTTAAATTCTTCGTCCACTGCGCTTTTGGCCTGCCGCACATAACTTTCTTCAATGCCCACGCAAATGGTGTGTTCCGAGGAGGCCTGCGTGATGAAAATAACATTAATGGATTGGCGGGCCAGCGACTCAAACAACCGCTTGGAAAATCCGGGAATGCCAATCATTCCGCTTCCTTCCAGGCTCACCAAGGCCACCCGGCCAATGCTGGAAATGCCCCGGATGATGCTGCTGCTGGTTTTTGTGCCGGCCTGAATCAACGTTCCGTGATGATCCGGCGCAAAGGTGTTTTTTACCCAAACGGATAGGTTTTTGCTCAATAACGGCTGAATGGTAGGTGGGTAAATTACCTTGGCGCCAAAATGCGACAATTCCATGGCTTCCTGAAAAGAGATGGTTTCAATGGATTTGGCATGCGGCACCAGCCGGGGGTCGGCCGTCATCATGCCGGGCACATCCGTCCATATTTGTACCAGTGAAGCATTGGTAGCGGCGCCAATGATAGCAGCCGTATAATCGGACCCGCCCCTGCCCAGCGTGGTGGTATGTCCCTGGGGATTGCTTGCAATAAAACCCGGCACCACGAACAGGCTGCCGGGCATGGTTGCAAAATATTCCTGTATGTTTTTGTAACTGACATCCGTCTGAACCGACGCCCGGGTATGGTTGCTATCGGTGATGATCAACCGGCGGGCATCGGTCCAGATGTTGGGCAAACCCGACGCAGCCAGGTAGGCCGACAAGATTTGGGAAGACAAGAACTCACCATACGCGGCAATGCGGTCCTTGATGCGGGGCGACAATTCGTTTAACAAAAAAACCCCGTTGCCAATCTCTTCCAGTTCGTTGCAATGGTGGATCACCGTGCTGAGCACAGAGCTCTGGTTGGTGACCGGTAAAAGTAGTTTTACGGTTTCCAGGTGCCGGTGCCGGATTTCATCGAGCACCAGTTTGTAGGAGGCATCGCCGGCGGCGGCCAAGGAACCAGCTTTCAGCAACAGATCGGTAATTCCGCCAAGCGCAGAAACCACGACTACCGTTTGATCCTGCGCCACCGCTTTTTCTATAATGGCAGCCACTTGTCTTATATTTTTTTCATTGGCGACAGACGATCCGCCAAATTTCAATACTTGCATAGATGTAGGTTTAAGGAACGGGCCTTAATGAAACAATTTGTGTTGAAGGAAAACGCTTAAAAAGCCAGGGGGCAATATGAAACAGTACAACCCTTTCGGGTTGTTGTAATGGTAGTTGTGGTAATAGCAATAATAGAAGTACCGGCTGCCTGAAGCTGGGAAAAGGAAACAAGGGTATGTAGTACCGATACGATCATTAGGGCTTCAAAATAGATGTTTTTTCGCAAATCCGAAAAACGAATTCTAATCTCACCAGGTTCTTGGCAGCGGCGCACCCAGTTTAACTGCCCGGGTATTTTTTTCTGCTTCACCAAAAAGGCCTATACTTGCCAAAGAAAAATCCGCTGTAGAAACAGCGGACGCTAACGATTGCTTGCTATATAAAAGTTTTTGATTTTGCTTTCAATTGGTCTCTTCCCGCTTCTAACGGTTGCCTGCTTTTAACAATTGCCTGATGATTGTTTGCAGTGCGAAACTAGCACCTGCATTATTTTTGCAACTTATAAGTTTGGCTCCATTTCACGATGTCAAGCCGGAACCCAACTTGGCAAAACCCTTAAC
>JAEVYV010000168.1 GCA_023392575.1 Bacteroidota bacterium
CCATGGCGGTGATATTGGTCGTGGCTTATGTGCCGGCCTTTTTGGATGCCACCAAAAATCCGGGACCGGGGGCGCCGCAGTTCAATCCGGACAACCCGATGCCGGTACAAACCAATATCAAAAAGGCTGATGCCTCAACCACCAAAGCCCCCTCCGACAGCAAAACCCTGACAATTGCCCAACAATAATGTTTAAAAAATACAACATATGGGTTTTCCTGGCTGCCGTGGTGTTGTTGCCCATAGGTGTGTTTGCCGTGGTGAAATGGTACGAGCACAGTTATACCCAACTACCGGTGCTGGGCCCGCCGAACCACGCCATTGCCGATTTCAAACTGGAAAACCAGTACGGCGCTACAACGTCTTTAGCAGAATGGGAAGGCAAGATCACGGTGGACAACCTTTTCTTTACGCATTGCCCGGTTGTGTGCCCCAAGATGATCAGGAGCCTTAAAAAAGTACAGCAGTTGTATGCCGGAGACCTGGAGCTCCTGATCAATTCTTTTTCGGTGGACCCCGAACGGGATTCCGTAGCGCAGCTAATGCAATTTGCCCAACGCCTCGACATCAAAAACAACTGGCAACTGCTTACCGGCGACAAGAAAGAGATCTACAAACTGGCCCGCAAAAGTTTTTTGGTAGTAGCCACGGATGGCGACGGAGGACCAACCGACTTCATTCACAGCGAGCTTTTGGTTTTGGTGGACAAGGAAAAGCGGATTCGGGGTTATTACAACGGAACAGACGAAAAAGAAGTGGAGGATTTGCTCAGGGACATTCAACGATTAAAAAAAGAGTACAAAAAATAAGACCTGACAAAAATCATCTGCCCTTCTGTTCCAGGTAAGCGTTTTTGCCTTCTTGTTGTTTCAGTTTTGTGCAGGAAACGAACTTTAAAACATTTTAAAATGAAAGCAAGGATCATTGTATTTATCATAGCCCTTTCCCCCTTTTTACAATCTTTTGCAACTCCGCCCCTGGAAGAGGGCAAGGCCATCTTTTCTTCCCGTTGTGCCGCATGCCACAACATCAACAAGGTGGTTACCGGACCAGCGCTGGCCGGGATAGATGAAAGGCGGTCTCTGGACTGGATCGTCAAATTTGTGCACTCCTCGCAAAGCCTGATAAAAAGCGGCGATAAGGATGCCGTGGCGATCTACGAGCAGTTCAACAAAATACCCATGCCGGATCACACCGACCTGACCCCCGATCATATCAAAAGCGTAGTGGACTACATCAAATCGGAAGCGGTCACCCAAACCGATGCCGCTCCGTTTAAAAGACCGGGCAAATTGCGGACCCCCTATCTGCCCATATCCATCTCCAACTACGGATTCTTCATTAGCTTCCTGGCGGTGGCAGCCCTGCTCATTGCCGGATTGCTGTTTGCCGTGCACATCAAAAGCATTGAGCGCAAAATGCGTGGTGGCGAATAATGAGTGTATCGTTGGTTTTCGTTTCAGCAGTGCTTTGTCCTGAAAAGGATGAAGCACTTTTTTTTAGGGGCTCTATCTTTGCCCCATGCATATTGATATCATTACCGTTTTGCCCGAGTTGCTTGAAAGTCCCTTGTCCCACTCCATCATGAAACGGGCACAAACCAAAGGCCTGCTGACCGTAAGGGTGCACCACCTGCGCCAATGGGCGGTGAACGAATACGGACAGGTAGACGATTATCAGTATGGCGGCGGCGCCGGCATGGTGATGATGTGCGAGCCGCTGGTAAAGGCGATTGAGCATTTGCAGCAGGAACGAACCTTTGATGAGATCGTTTACCTGACCCCGGACGGAACTACCCTGAATCAAAAAATTGCCAACCAGTTTTCCCTGAAAGAAAACCTGCTGCTTATTTGCGGCCACTACAAAGGCATAGACGAACGCATTCGGGAGCATTATGTTACCAAAGAAATTTCCATAGGCGATTATGTGCTCAGCGGCGGCGAACTGGCTGCTGCGGTATTGGTAGACGCAGTGGGCCGACTGCTGCCCGGCGTGTTGAATGATGAAACCTCTGCCCTCACCGATTCGTTTCAGGACAACTTGCTGGCCCCGCCGGTGTACACCCGGCCAGCCGATTACCGCGGCTGGAAAGTACCGGAGGTATTGCTCAGCGGCGATCCCAAAAAAGTGGACGAGTGGCGGCACGAACAGGCCGTGCACCGAACCAAGCAGCGCCGGCCGGACCTCTATCAAAAGCACGAAGAATAGAAGGGGTGAGAACCTCTACTCCTAAGGAGCCACCCGGCCCCTGCGCAACAACCTCCGGTGTTCCCGTTTATGCAGCAACCGATGCACCAGCGCATACATTACCGGCAAGATCAACAGGGTCAGGATGGTGGATGTGATCAGCCCCCCAATCACCACCCGGGCCAGCGGCTTTTGGGTTTCGCTTCCAATACCGGTTGAAATGGCCGCGGGCAGCAGTCCAATGGCCGCCATCAGCGCCGTCATCACTACGGGTCTTATCCGGGAGCGCACACCTGCTGAAACGGCATCGGCAAGAGGCATTCGTTCGGCCAGGTTTTTGCGAAACACGCTGATGAGGATCACGCCATTTTGAATGCACACCCCAAACA
>JAEVYV010000245.1 GCA_023392575.1 Bacteroidota bacterium
AGCTTACAGGGGTTGAGCGGGGTGAACGAACTGATTTCGATTATGGGGGGCGATAAGGCGTTAAATGCCTTTACCGAGGGCCGGCACCTGGATAAGTATGAAAAAAAACAAAGGATTTTTACAGAAGGCAATCACCCCATACGGCTCTATTACCTGCAGAAGGGAAAGGTGAAGGTTTTTAAAACAAATGACGAAGGAAAAGAGCTGATAATAAAAATAGTAGGCGAAGGTGATTTCTTTGGCTATACCGCCTTGCTCGAAGATTCGGTTTACAAAGAAAGTGCCGATGCGCTGGAAAGTTGTGAGGTGGCGGCCATTCCCAAAAACGAATTCGAAGAACTGCTCCATTCCAACCCCGAGGTGGCCCGCAGGTTTATTAAGCTGTTGGCAAGCGATGTGGCCGAAAAAGAGGAACAACTCCTGCACATTGCCTACAATTCCCTGCGCAAAAAAGTAGCCGATGCTTTGCTGATCATCCACAAAAAATACAAGGGCCATGCCGGGCAGGTCAGTTTTAATTTGAGCCGGGAAAACCTGGCTGCTGTTGCCGGAACGGCTACCGAATCGCTGGTTCGAACGCTGACGGATTTTAAAGCGGAAAAACTCATTGATATTGCGGAGGGAAAGATTACCATACTTAGTCCCGAAAAACTGGAACGAATGATTAATTAAATCCAGGGCTGTATTTTTTGGTATTTGTTACGAACAAGGGTGGCTTGTCAGCGCTGATGGAGATCAGCAGTTGGCTTAATAGCTGTCATTTCTTGCCGTTTTTTTCGAAGATAGTTTTAGCGAAACAGAGTTTTATGGAAAAACTATTGCTGGTCATTAATGCGTACAGACCAGACAGCTCTTTGATCAGTTTCGGTTGCCGCATGGCCTCAATTCTTCAATCCAAACTGACCGGCCTTTTTATTGAAAATCCTTATTTCGAAAGAGTTTCCGAGCAAGGCATGGAAGATCCCTCTTCCAAATCAATCAGGAAGAACGGCTCGCATGCAATTGCGACTGCGAATACCGAACAATCCATAGCCTTGTTCAAAGACGCCTGCCAGAGGCAACAGGTTGTGGGCGAAGTGTATCTGGACAAAGGAGAACCGATTCAGGAAGTGCTTTATGAAAGTCGTTTTGCCGATCTGTTGATTGTTGATCCGGCCATGAATTTTTACAGCAGGGAGGAGCAGGCCCCGTCCCATTTTGTGAAAGAAATTTTATCCCGGGCCGAATGCCCGGTTTTGCTGGCGCCGGCGCAATTTGAAGGCGTAGAAGAGATCGTGTTTTGTTACGACGGCAGCAACTCCTCCGTGTTTGCCATAAAACTGTTTACCTACCTGTTGCCCCGGTTTTCCGATGAAAAAGCACTGCTTTTGGAGATGACGGAAAAGAAAGAATTCAACGAAGACATTCAAAGAATCATGAAATGGCTGTCCTGCCATTACGCCTCTGTCAACTACCACTCCATGCAAGGAGGTGTTGCAGAAGAACTTTTTTCTTATCTGTTTATGAAACGAAAGCGAATGGTGGTGATGGGAGCTTATGGCCGGTCCATTCTTTCTTATTTCTTTAAAAAAAGCAGGGCCGAGGCGTTAATTCGCGTCATTGACCTTCCGGTTTTTATTGCACATCAGTAACAGGCATTTATGAAAAAGTGCAGACTGCTTTTGACGGGCTTCGTTTCTTAGCCAACCTACAGGGTTTTGATCCGGTTGGAAACGTTAGTTTTCTGTACCATGACGCAGCCTCGCCGGTACCTGCCATTCGAGCCTACAGCTATCTTATTGGCGCTGTAAAAAATCAGGAAACAAAAGTGATTGTTGGGGGTCGGTGGTAAAGGAGCGTTCAGGTTTTTGTTTATGCGGATTTCGTTCGCCGGTAAAACCACCGTTTGGCCACTTCAGCCGAAGCAACATACAGGACGATAATGAGGAGCATCCAGGCGTAAAACACCGGCGGCAGGGGGGCAAAGCCCAGCAGCCTGGCAAAAGGCAGAAAGGGAAGCATTAGGACAAAGATCAGGGTGAGCCCAGTAGCCAGTGCTAAATATTTTCCAGGCAGGCTTTTAAAAAAGGGTAGGCGGGTACGCACCACCAACACAATCAAAGTAGCGGATACAACCGATTCGGTAAACCATCCGGTTTGAAAGGTTTTTTCATCGGCGTGCAACCACAAAAGCAGCACCGCAAAAGTGAGGTAATCAAAAACTGAACTGATCAGACCAAAAATGATCATAAATCGTTTGATGAACCCAATGTTCCAGCGCTGGGGTTTTTCAACCGCCAGGGCATCCACCCGGTCGGTGGCGATGGCCATTTCGGGAAAGTCGGTCAGTAAATTGGTGAGCAAAATTTGTTTGGGCAGCAAGGGCAAAAAGGGTAAGAACAAAGAAGCACCGGCCATACTGAACATATTGCCGAAGTTGGCGCTGGTGGCCATAAAAATATATTTCAGGCTATTGGTAAAGGTTTTGCGGCCGGCGCTAATACCCGTGGTTAGTACGGCCAGGCTTTGGTTGAGCAAAACAATGTCGGCCGCCTCCTTGGCTACATCCACCGCCGAGTCCACCGAAATTCCCACATCGGCTGCGTGCAGGGCCGGAGCATCGTTAATGCCATCGCCCATAAACCCCACTACGTTGCCCGATCTTTTTAGCATCCAAATGATGCGCTCTTTTTGATTGGGCTCTACCTCGGCAAAAATGTCTGTACGAGCGGCTTGTTGAAACAGGGCCTGATCGCTCATTTGGCGCAGCTGCTGGCCGGTAAGAATCACCGGCGCCTTCATGCCTATTTGCTCCGAGAGACTGCGGGCCACCAGGGCATTATCGCCGGTGATGAGTTTGAGGCTGACGCCCAGTTTGTTTAGGTCGGAGATGGTTTGCTGAACATTTTTTTTGGGCGGATCAAAAAGAGTGATAAAGCCCAGAAAGATCATGTTCTTTTCTTCGTTGCGGGTGAAATCCTTTTCGTTGTTTCCGTTTGTATAGGCTACGCCCAGCACCCGGTAACCGGCCTGGCTTAGTTTTTCATATTCGCTATTGATTGCTTCCCGCTCTTCGCTCAGCGGCATCACCTGCCCGTCGCCCTTCTCTGCCCGGTCGCATATGTCAAGAATCACGTTAAGGGCGCCCTTGGTAACCGCATAATTCTCCTGGCCGTGCCGGATCTGAACGGTCACCCGTTTGCGGATAAAATCATACGGCACTTCTGTTTGCACAACATAGCCTTCCGTGCTTCCCTTATAAAAAGACCGGATGGCTTCGTCAATCGGGTTGGCAAAACCTTTTTGCAGCGAGGCATTCAGCCAGGCAAACTCCAGGGTTTTGTTTGAATGATTTCCTTCCACATCCAACGCCTCTTTCAGTGTTACCCTGCCTTCGGTGATCGTGCCGGTTTTGTCGGAGCACAGCACGTTCATGCTGCCGAAATTTTCAATGGAGGACAGGCGCTTTACAATGACCTGGTTTTGGGCCATGGTCCGGGCACCTACCGAAAGATTAATGCTGATGATGGCGGGGAGCAGTTGGGGCGTTAAGCCCACGGCCAGGGCCAGCGAAAACAGGATGGAGTCCAGCGCCGGCTTGTGCAGCAAAACATTGATGGAAAAAATGATGATGACCAGCAGCAGCGTAATTTCCATGAGCAGGTAACCAAAGTGGCGGATGCCTCGTTCAAATTCGGTTTCCGGAATGCGGGTGCGCAACTGTTCCGATATTTTTCCAAACTCTGTTTGCTTCCCGGTTTTCACCACCAGGGCTGTTGCCGTGCCGCTAATGACATGCGAGCCCATAAAAAGCGAATTAACTCTTTTGGCCAAGGGCGCATCGGCGGCAACAACGCCGGTGCTTTTTTCCACGGGAAAAGTTTCTCCGGTAAAAGCCGCTTCGTCTATAAACAAATCTTTTTCCTCCAGCAGCAGGCTGTCGCCCGGAATGATGTCGCCTGCATTTAAAACAACAATGTCACCGGGAACCACCTGTTCCACCGGCAACTCCTGTTCCCGGCCATCGCGAAGCAGGCAGCATTTGATCTGCACCATTTTTAAAAGTTCGTTTACGGCATTGGTGGCCCCTCGTTCCTGCCAAAATCCCAGCAGGCTGCTGATCAGGATGATGACGAGGATGATGAACGCATCAGTTGTGTCGCCCAGGATCATGGAAAGCAACGCCGTTATGATCAAAAGAATGGTGATGGGGTTTTTGAACTGCAAAAGGAAAAGCACCAGGGAAGAGGTACTGGAACGGGCCTTAAGCGTATTCAACCCGTACCGCTTTAGCCGGGCTGCGGCTTCGCTGCCCGAGAGACCCTCCCCGGTGGTGGACAGGCTGCTTAACACCTGTTTTTGATCAAGGCTCCAAAAGGCGTCTGCTGTGGAGGGTGTTGCAGGCATGATGATTGGTTTAAGGGCTAAATGGTTGAAGACCGGTTTTCGGGTATTGGTTTTGATTTGGACTGGTTCATTCATACCGCAGTGCTTCAATGGGGTCGAGACGGGAGGCCTTTAGGGCCGGGTAATAGCCAAAAAACACACCGGTAACAAAGCACACCATAAAGGAAAGCAGTACCGATGATTGCGTAATCAGGGTGGGCCAGTGCAGAAACCGGGTGACCAGTTCGGTGGCGGCAATGCCCAGGGCTACGCCAATTAATCCGCCGGTAATGCTGATGACAATGGCTTCAATCAGAAACTGCATCAGAATATCAATACCCCGGGCGCCGATGGACATGCGCAAACCAATTTCCTTGGTTCGTTCCGTCACCGAAACATACATGATGTTCATAATGCCAATGCCGCCCACAATCAGCGAAATGCCGGCAATAACGGCCAGCAGTACGGTTAGGATTTTGCTGGTGGAAGTAAATGTGCTGATCAGCTCAGCC
>JAEVYV010000273.1 GCA_023392575.1 Bacteroidota bacterium
CTCACCGACAACAACACCAGCCAAAAAGCTGCCTTTACCGCGCTGGTGCCCGTCAACGGCCAGATCGTCCTGAGCCTGCAGCGCCTCAACACCTACAACTACCTCAACGGCTTTATCCTTAGTGAGGCCTCCGGCAGCACCTCGGCCCCGGCCACCAACACCCCGCCCCAGGTCAGTGCCGGCAGCGACAAGGCCCTGACCCTGCCCACCAGCAGCGTGGTGCTCAGCGCCTCCGCCACTGATGCCGACGGCTCCATTGCCGCCTACAAATGGAGCCAAACCGCCGGACCCGCCCCGGCCCTCTTTTCCAGCACCACCGTGCTTAGCCCCACCGTGAGCGGTCTGGTGGCCGGTACCTATACCTTCCGCCTCACCGCCACCGACAACCAGGGCGCCTCCGCCTCCGACGACGTCTCGGTTGCGGTCAACGCAGCCCCCGCCACCTCAGCAACAGGAACGGTACATACACTTAAGTTTGATAGTTATGGTAATGCTTATTACCCCAACGGCACCGGATTAAACTGGAAACCGGGTGATATAGTGAATATTCCGGCTGGCAATTATGGACTAATTGACCTTGGAAACATAAAAGGCGATGCCAACAACCCGATCATTATCAGGAATTCTGGAGGCCTGGTAACCGTTAAACAAATCAGGCTCAATAACAAGATGGAGCACTTTAAAATATTGGGAAATGGAACCCCTGGTATTACCTATGGCATTAAAGTATCCAGCGCCGATAATATTGCCATTGCTGCTGCGATGGTATCCGATATGGAGATAGCCTATGTAGAAGTCAGCGGAGCCGGGGTGGGAATTATGGTAAAAAAGAACCCTGTAGCCGGCGATCCCTCTACCCAGTATCCGAACTACACTATCAAGAACATCAAAATTCATCACAACTATATTCATGACATTGCCACAGAAGGAATGTACATTGGCCATACAATGCCAGGAGGCACAAATGGAGCCGTTCCCATAAGGCTTTCCAATGTTGAAATAGCCTACAACACCCTGGAAAGAATTGGCTGGGACGGCATTCAGATGTCGACCACTACCGGCACCAACAGCATTCATGATAATGTGGTAAAAAATTTTGGTACAGCAAATTACAGCAGCCAACAAACAGGCATTGCCATAGGCGGAGCGGCCACCGGCAACATTTACAATAACACCATCTCTACCGGAACGGGATGGGGTATTAATGTGATGGGTTATGGGTTGATTAAGGTTTACGGCAATACGGTAGAAAATGTTGGCAAAAACGGAATTGGCAAAGGAGCCGAATCCATATTTGCCGACGACAGGATATCAGGACCGGAAAGTTTCCCTAAGCAGCAGGTAGTGATTACCGACAACATTATAAAGTATCCCCAGCCTGATGGCGCCATCCGGGTAGGTGCGTACCATAACAATAGTTTGCCTTCAACGGTAACCAATAATACGGTTCACCTCCCCAATGCCCCCAGTAATTGGCTTACTTATTACGTCGTTTCGAACGTTTCCGGAAGCACCATTACGGGAAATACCGTTATTCGGTAGTAGCAGAAAATCCAAAAAATAAAATTCTGAAACCGTCTTTCGTGAGACGGTTTTTTATTGCCCTACCCGCGTTAGAGTAAGGATACTACTATCGATTGGGCCTGTAAGAAACTCTCCAGAAGAAGCATCCAGCAAGAGAAGGCCTGCACCATAAGGAGTTGGTGGTTTACACTTAGTGATCTATCTGTAATGGTGACTTTCTCTTGCAATTCTTTTTTTAAGCTTGAAATCAAAAAAAAGTTTTTCTTCATCGCAAAATGCCAAAGGCAATTCTGCAATTGTTCCCGCAACAAAATATATTTTAAATAGTTCAGCTTCCCGGCAGCAGATCGACTGCCGAAAATCCATCTTGAAAAGGAAACCGGTAAAAACCTGATAAAAAAATAAGCGAAATTTTTGATCAAATGCTTGTGAAAGCCTGATTGCGTGGGCCTGGCCCCATTCAATATCATGCGATAGGGTTCCAACACATTATTACATGCCGAGCTTTCTCGAACATATCTTACCCAATAGTCCCAGGTAAGCCGCTCTCTGGTAATATAGTGCTTGAACCGCAGGTTTTCATTATACCAGATTTCATAATTGCATAATGCCAAGATATAACAAAGCTCGTGGTCGCCCCCCGAAGTAAGTTGTGCCCCACTTCGGTCGGACAACATGAATTTAAAATTTACCTCTACCAATAACTGATAAGCAGACTTTCGCAACACACAACCGGCACCATACACCCGATGGCTGTGCACCTTACCTGAACTTGCTGCCTGAGCCCCTCCGGCCAGCAGGTTCAATCTTAAAAGCCAAGGATCAGGCACGGCTTCATACACCAACTCGCCCCGGGCGCCCAGTATACCAATGCGGGGGTTTTGGCTCATGCTGTCGTAAGCGGTGTTCACATAATCAGGCGAAAGCCAGTTATCGTCGTCACACAGGATCACATATTCGTAACGGGCCGTTCGGATTCCCATTTCCCTGGCCATGGCAAGACCCTGTAATGGCTGTTGCCGAATAATCAATGGAACCGAGGCCCGGAGGCTGCTCCATTCATCCTGCACAAGGGAAACACCATCGTCTGTTGAGTTATTGTCGATAAGAATCAGCTCCCAGGGTATGGTTCTGCGCACCTGTTGACGGGCAATATGCCTTACCGTTTCACGCAACCTGCCTGCGCCGTTATAGGTACAGATCACTATGGAAATCCCTGGATTCATGAAATACCCATTAACATTTTTAAATTCAGCTTGATGACTTTCCAATACAGTCCGGCATCCCGATGCATTTTAAGTGCTTGTTTTATTTGTATTTTGGTTTGCTTTCTATTCTTGCTGGTGTGCCACAATCTATTGGCGATCCGCAACCCATAATGCGCATAAAACCGGTGTGTTTTCTTTTGTATGGCTTTCCTTTGCTCGGGCAAAACATAGTTTCCAATCGTATCAATGACCCAGCGGAGATCCTGCATGTTCTTTCCGTTTTGGAACGACCGGCCAGAAACCGAATTCATATGAATCCGGTACTCCGCCAGGACAGTGGGTGTATAGGCTATTTGGTAATGGGCGGCAATGCGGGCCCACATTTCCCAGTCCTCACCATAGGAAACGCCGTAAAAACCTCCCAGGTGCTCGTATACTTTTCTTTTAACCGCCATGGCACAATACTGCACCCTTTGTCGCTCCGCAATACGCAAAAGCCAGTTATCCAGCACCTTTCTTTCCGGTATTTCTTTGTCGTGGTTAAACAGCAGCTCACCCTTTTCGTTTATGTAACTGAAACGGCAAAAGGCGGCGCCGATGTCCGGATACTGGTTAAAGAGTAATTCCATCTCCCTATAATACCCTTTCCTAACCCGGTCATCGCCATGCAACAAATGAACATAATGCCCCTTGGACCGGTTCAAACAACTTACAAAATTGGCCAGGCTGCCTACATTGCTTGCCTGCCTGTAATATTGAACCCGCTTGCCGGCGGCGTTGCGCACAATGGCAGCGACATCGGCGTCTGTGCTGGCATCGTCAACAACCTCAATTTGCATGAGTTTTTCTCCCGGATCCTGCTTTAAAACAGAGTCTAAAGTTTGGGGTAAAAAATGAGCGCAGTTATAAACAGGAATCATAACAGACCATAGCGGCCGGTCTACCTCTTCACAGGGCTTTATTGGCGGAGGCGAGGCGAAGGGCACCTTGTTATGCTTCATAAAGAAATAGCATCAATACAATCTTGATCAATAAGGTTACAGGGAGCGCTTTACAAAAAGATTATAGCTAAGGAAGGCATTCAGGATATCAGTGTCGGACCTCACCAAAAACTGTTATTGCAAGTGAAAGGCTTCTGTCTCACAAACCATTTAATTCAAAAGCCGCCCTCACAACCAACATAGCTCTCGCAGGTAACATATTAAAGATAATATCAGTTATTTAAAATAAGCAATATTTTAAACCCCTTATTTCATCCTTTCGTCGAAATAATCACCAGACTGCTTAGTCCTTTGGCCTAATCCCAAATCGCAGGCCGTACTACCTGCAAGGTTCTTAAATAAGAAAGCATTTGCCCGGCATGCACCGATTCGTGATAAGCAATGCGGTTTAAATAATCACCGAGCTTTCTTTGCTGTCCTTTTTCTTTTCGAACAATTTCAATAGCTTCCAGGTCTTCCGCACGAAAACTCCGAATCATGGCCATAAAGCTGTTGCGGTACGAATGAGAAAAGGCCAGTTCATCATCCAAATTTGTATAAGGCCTGTTCTGCCAGGGAGAAGGATAATCACCCAAATTCCCCCTATTGAGGATGATTTGATGAAACAAGTGTTCTCCCTCCAACACATGCCGTACCATTTCCAGACACCCCAAAGCCTGAGCATCGGGCCGCCAGGCATAAAAGTCCCGGGGAATACCACTCCATAACAGAATGCTCCGGCGGCGGATTTCTTCAAAATTCAAAATAATAGAATCTGTGGCGTTCATTTTAAACCTGGTTTAAATGTTGGTTCTCTTGCCAGCAAAAATATGCTGCACCATATCTCTCATTTTACAAAATGTTTGAAAAGATGTGCATCATTTCCTTTCTTGTTTTCGGTGTAGAAGATTGCACTGTTTTAAATATACGCCCGGCAAAACAGGTCTTCGGCGTCCGTGCCCACACAGAAGAAAACAGGCACTTATCTAATACAAAAGATGCACCGTTGAAGGCAGACCCACTCCTTTAGAAAAACCAATGGCTCAACGGTGGCATCATAGAAGTAGTGCTGATTACAGCAACAAGCATTGTGCTCCAGCCAGCACACACAACCCGGCTTCTTTCACCAACAGCCCAAAGCCTCGCTGCTGCTTCCAGATCTGCGCTACCTAAAATACCCACCGCATTTTGAACGCTTCTCTGGCGGCATCGGCGAATTCAGAAAGGCGGCGAATGCCAAAGAAAACCCCACTGCAGCTCTCCCTGCTTTCAAAAATCTTCAATATGTTTATTATATGAAAACACGGATATTCCTGTTTCTGATTTTTTTGTTCTTCTGTTTTTTTAGCCGGGCGCAGAACTGGGATATCGAGTTGTTAAGAGACATCAACCGCCACCGCGACCGCTCTTTGGACAGCTTTTTTATTATCCTTACCGATTACGCAGCGGTGCTGGCCTACAGCATTCCCTTGTTGCTTTTTGCTTATGCAAAAAAGACCCGGAACACCCTGCTGGAAAACAAGGCCCGGTTCATTATTTATTCGATTCTGGCGGTGTTGGTCCTTGCCCTCCTGCTCAAATACACAGTGAACCGCCCCCGCCCTTTTGACACCTATCCCTTTATAGAAAAGGTCAGCACGGGAAGCAGCCCTTCCTTTCCCTCGGGCCACACCTCCGATGCTTTTACCCTGGCAACCTGCCTGAGCCTGGCCTTCCGCAAATGGTGGGTGATCCTGCCATCGCTTTTCTGGGCTTCACTGGTGGCCTATTCAAGGATGGAACTTGGCGTGCATTATCCCTCAGATGTTTTGGCTTCGATCCTGATTGGCATAGGAGGCACCCTGGTTATATGGCGGCTTTATGGCAAAAGAATCGTCCAAAAGGCAAAGAGCAATATGTGACCACACCTCCGGCCACTGCACACCATCCTTTTATCCTTAATCACTTTACCGTCGATTTTTTTTATTTTTAATACACCAACCTGTATTCTTACTCTTGAATCAACTGGACCAGTAGCCTAAGGAAATTCAATCACACGGTTATGGTTGAAGGCAAAAAAATCATAGTGGTCCTGCCGGCTTACAATGCCGCCGCAACATTGGAAAAAACCTACAGGGAAATTCCGCAAGACATTGTGGACGAAGTGATTTTGGTGGATGACCAAAGCACCGATGACACCATCCGGATTGCGGAACGATTGGGAATAAAACACATCATCATCCACCTAAAAAACCTGGGGTATGGAGGCAACCAGAAAACCTGTTACGACAAGGCGCTGGAACTTGGTGGCGAGATCATCATCATGCTTCACCCCGACTACCAGTACACTCCTCTGCTGATCAAACCCATTGCGTACCTGCTGACAACAGGCCTCTACCCGGTGGTACTGGCCTCCCGGATTTTGGGCAATGAGGCGTTGAGCGGCGGCATGCCGCGGTATAAATACCTGGCCAACCGCCTGTTGACCATGTTCCAGAATATTCTTTTAAAACAAAAGCTTTCCGAATACCATACAGGTTACCGGGGTTATTCCAGGGAAGTGCTGGAAACGGTGAATTACAAACTGCTTTCCAACAATTTTATTTTTGACAACCAAATCCTTTCGCAGATCATTTATTTTGGTTTTCGGATTGGGGAAGTCACCTGCCCTGCCAGGTATTTTAAAGAAGCATCCAGCATCAACGTTTGGAATAGTTTTGTTTATGGACTGGGCGTCTTGAAAACTTCGGTCCGGCACCGCTTGTGCAAACTGGGGCTAATGAAGGCTAAGATGTACGTTCGAAAACCGCTACCTTCTCCAATAGAAAAATACAAATCCGTTCTTGGTGTACAGTAATTGCAATTGCTTGTTTTCTTGCAGGTTCTTTTCCCGGTTCTGAATCTTTCCGACAAAATAAACCGGCACCTCGGAATAGGCATTGAACCGGAGAATGCTGTCCGCAACCTGATTTCCCAGCCGGGGCGGCCGCCGTCCGTAAAAGAACTGGGCATAGCTTTTAAAGTCCAGCGTTTCCATTAAAGCTGCCTCGTGTTGTTTGGACTGGTAAAATTCTATGGCAGCGCCCTGGGAGTAACGTTCAACTTTAGGCGTGATGAACAGAATGCACAGGTTGAACGACAGAAGCGATGCGACCAACAGGAAAAGACAGGCCTTTGCAGGCTTTCGTTTTGAATATACAAGAAATGGCACCACACCCGCCAGCAATAAAAGCCCTGGTATCAGTTCCAGCATCCGGTCGCCGGACACCGCGTCAAGAGAAGCTTTAGCAAATTCATCTTCGATGGTAACATGCTTCAAAAACCAATCCTTCCAATGCGCCATCAACGCCGCCGCCAGAAACAAAACACTAAACAAAAGTCCGGTGAAGACCTGCAACCACCGGGTAAAAGACGTGAGCCGGGTCTTTCCATTTGCGATCCGGTACCAACCCACAGCGCCCAGATAGGTTAAGGGAAAATAAC
>JAEVYV010000075.1 GCA_023392575.1 Bacteroidota bacterium
TGGGCAGCGTCTGTTGTGTATAAGAGACTGGCCCGCTGACGGGCCGCCACCAGTTCTTCCCTGTTTCGCACCATTTCGCTGATATCCTTATCAATACCACAAATGGCAAACAGTTTCTGCTGTTTATCAAATAAGGGAAACTTGGTTACCAACATGTATTTTTTGCCTTCTTTGGTAACCACCACTTCCTCCCTTTCCACCGTTTCCAACGTTTCCCGCACTTCTTCATCGGCCTGCTGATGCTCCGCCGCTATTTCAGGGCTGTTGATCTCGTAAGCGGTTTTTCCCAGGATCTTTCCATCCGTGGTGTCGAAGGCTTCTTTAAAACACTTGTTCACCATCAAAAAGCGACCCTCCATATCCTTTAGGTAAACAATCATGGGAATGTTGTCCAGTATGGCCTGCATGCGAAACTGAAACTCTTCCTGTTCGGCCTTGATCTTGTTTTCGGCTTCTGCCAAAAGCGCATCCGTTTTTTTCTTTTCGGTGATGTCTTTAATGATGCATTGGAAGCCCACAATCTGTTTTCCCTTCTGCAAGAGCACGGCGCTTTGTTCCACCCAGCGTTCTTCGCCGGTTTTGGTTTGAATGGGGAAAGAAAAAAACGTTTCTGCCTTTTTCTCCTGAAACTGGTCAAAATAAAACCGGGCCACCTTTTCCTTCCATGCATCCGGCACCAGGAAGGTAAAATAACGGCCGGACAGTTCTTCGGCTGTATAACCCGACAGCAACTCGCATTTGCTGGATACAAAATCGAAATCACCTTCCAAGTTAACGGTGGTCACCACCACGCCGGCATTCTCAATCAGGCCCTTGTACTTTGCTTCCTGGGCCCGTGCGTCGTTCTCGGCATTTCGGCGCAGTTTGGTTTCCTGCCCTATCTGCAATAAGCCAATCACAAACAGTACGAAAATGATGGTCACGGCAATGATATTCGATATCAGCTTGCGGTCGGTAATGTTTTCATTCTTTTGGGTGCGCAAGGCCAGTAAGGATTTTTCTACCCCCCGCATTTCCTTGAGGCTGGCTTTTATGGAATCGGCCAATCCTCTTCCCCGTCCGCTGCCGATCAAAACCTGCGCCTGTCCGGGTTGGTTGGCATAGGTTTGCAACACCTGTTGCTGAAAAAGAATTTTGCGCTGCACCTGTTGCTCCATATTGGTAAAGCGCTCCATCTGCGCCGGGTTATCCTTTACCAGCTTGTGCAGATGTTCAAGCGAGGTGTGAATGGCTTGTAATTTTTCCTGATGATGAGAAAGAAATTTGTCGTTACCGGAAAGCACATAACCCCGAACCCGTGACTCCAGTTCGAAAACCGATACTTCAAGATTATCCATCGCCCCGATAACGTTATAGGTGTGGTCGATCCAACGGGAAGCCTTTTTGGCTTCATGGGCATTTTGGTAAGAATTGAAAAGGAAATAACAAAGCCCTGTAACAATTACCAGAAAGATTCCTACAATTAGTTTTTGGCTTTTCATCAGGCACGGAAATAGGTGTAAAAATGAGAAAAAAAACGATACCAGCCGAGATGAGGGTGTCCCTCATTTACCGGAATTCTTTTAAACACCCGGTTTTGCAGTTCACAAGCCCATTAATAGCGATAGAAAGGCAGCTCTTACCATACCCAATAACCGGAAATTTACGGCTAGGCGCTTTGTTTGCCAATCACCCCGTCACTGATCAACTTCTTTTCTATGGATTTCAGATAGCCCTTTAAAAAATCGTTCATGTTGGAAGGATTGTATGTAGCCGATTGCGCCGACCAAATGAGTTCTTCGGTTTTTGCATCGTACAAATTGGTTTCCAGGTAATAGGTTTTGTAGGTCACATAATAGCCGGGGTCGAAATACAAAGGCGCCCGGTACCCCCAATACAAAGAATAACGGCCATAATAACCAAAACGCAAGAGGGGATCATAGGCAAAAGAGCCGGGCACATAGCGTTCTTCGGTTTCTTTGTCCACCAGGGCCACGGTCATGATCACATCGGCATCACTGGTTTGCTTTATCCTATCCAAAATAGCTTTTGGGTTTTTGGTATTGGCGGTTTCAAAATTGGGTGGAAAAGCATCAATGCTTTTATATACTTTCAGCCGCGGCTCCAGCATCTTCTGCAGGCCGTTTTCAACAGCCGACTTTGCCGGAACATTGGTGGTGAGGGCTGAAACAAAAACCGTTTTAAATGAAGAAACACTGGCCCCTGGCTTTTTCCAGGAACCCGTTATATTGGTAGTGGTTCCACAGGAGGTAACAACCAATGCCCCCACAACAACGAATGACAACTGCACAAGCCTTTTCATTTTTTTAGTTTTAAATCGTGCAATAAATACGTGCCGGCTTTCAATAGGAGTACGGCGGTTAACCGGTTTTCCAAAACGGCCCGCAACGGACTTTTCTAAAAATATTTTGCAGTGTGGTCGTGTCCAACAAGTCAATGCCCGGTATTGCCGCTAATGCAGGTCTTCCCTGGTGGCACAACAAACAGTCAATCAGATTTGATGGAAAGAAATAGCGAAGCGCATTTCTTGTTGGTAATAATAAAACTGCAAAAATTATGCTTGAAAGAATGAATCTTTTTGTCATTATGTGAAAGTTTAAATGAAACAACCAGCCAAAAAATAATCAAAAGCACCAACGCTACTACCGATGTGCTGGCATGGTCTAAGATCATGAGCATGCTTTCCGCCGTGGCAGCTTTATAAACCGCGGCCTTGCAGAGAGAACAAACTTTTTTGAATAAAGGAGATTCACGGCAGCAACTGCAAATTCCCCGTCATGCGGCATGACGGGGAATCTTACCGAAAAAAACTGATTAACTAAGGCTGCGCCGAAAGCGGCGGAACGGGTGGGGGAACCACATTTTTAACCGGCTTGGTTGTTTTTAAATACGCAAAAATGGCTTTTAGCTCATCATCGGTCATGTGTTTGTACATCACCCACGGCATGGGAGGCAGTAAATCTCTCGAACCAGGCAATCCCTTCAGTTTGCCCTGCCGCAAAGCATAGATAAATTGCTCTTCTTTCCAATTGCCAATCCCTGTTGGATCGGAGGTTAGGTTGGCGGTATAAGAAATACCCCAGGGCCCAATCCAGGTCGTCAAATCAGAGGTAAGTACATGGCCTTTCGCCTCCAGATCTTTCCGGTTGACATCGGGCGGCGACAAATGCGCCGGATGACCAGACAACAGCAAAGCGCTGTCAATATCAGGCCCGCGGTCCGTCATTTTTTTAGGCGAATGGCAATCGTGACAGGCACTGATGATGACCAGGTGCTCGCCCCACTTTACCTGATTTTCAAACCCACCGAAATTAGTTTGGGATGCTGCTTGTGCCGTTTGATCGGCATTGGTTTTTTGGTTGCATTGCGAAAACAACAGCACACTTAGTGCACAAGCCAATAAATGGCTTACTGGATAAGGTTTCATAAATAAATTTTTTGGGGATCAGTACAAAGGGCCTTGGACGGCAGATGTAACGAAGGGAGGATAATTATGTACTAGGAAGTTACTACAATTTCCTTTATGGGCACATGGTTTTTCTGCACTATCTCAGCAGCAGCACGCTGGCGCCGGCAAACCAAAGGCTTCATTCGAATAAAGGATTTAATGGCTCTAGCCATTGATTTATTTACCGCGTAAACTAAGCATTATTTAAACAGAGCCATCACATCAACCTAAGAAAAACAATCCCTGCATCCTGAGCGCCAACAATACGGATATAAGCTAACGGAAAGGCATTGGCGGTCAGCCGAATTGCAAAGGCGTTTAACTTTTGCTTGCTGCTTCGTTTTCCCGAAGCAGTTTTTTAATCAGCACCATTTGCCCTAAATGATAATGCGTATGCTCTATTAAGCCGTGCAGGTTTCGGTAATAGGTCCCGTACTTCTCTTCCACAAAGGTTTCTGCAAGTTTGGTTTCGGGCAATTGCTCCACCAGGCGGGCCAGTTCTTCGGCATCCTGCCATGTTTTTTCCACTAACTGCATCCACGCATCGCTTGACTGAATCGGCGGCAGATCAAAACTGTACCGGTCATGTGCGTCCAGCGGACCTCCTTTTAGCACATTTAATATAGCCTCCACATAATAATGCACATGGTATACCAGGCCGGCAATGGTATTGAAGGAAGGCAGTTTTGCTGTGGCTTGCTGCCAATCCACACCGGCCAGGGTTTGCCTGAGGTTCACAGAAGTCCAGTTTCCGCCGAAGTGAACATCCCGCAGGTGTTTTGCTATTTGCTCTGTTTGGTTCATAACCATTTGGGATTTTTGTGGCAAGGTAAAAAATATGACTGCCGTGGCCCCCAGCCCTTCAAATTAAGCATTAAAATTAAAAGCATGAGTGTTACAACAAACAAACCAGGAACAAAGAGACCTTGGGGGCATAATGCCACCCCTACCGGAATGATCCAAAAAATATTTGCCTCCGTTTCGTGTACTTACCTCTTCGTTTCTAAAAAGATTAATTCGATATTTGACCGCTCAAACGTTCAAACCCGCTAAACCTTGAGCCTATACCTGCATTCCATATCGCTTTTCCAGTTCAAGAACTATTTTCATCAGCAGTTCGACTTTGCCGAACGCATTGTAGGCATTTGCGGACGCAATGGCGTGGGCAAAACCAATTTGCTGGACGCCATACATTATTTGTGCTTTACCAAAAGCTATTTTACCCGGCAGGATGGCATGAACATTCACCAGGGACACGAAGGCTTTCGCCTAGAAGGCCATTTTACCCTGAACTACAAGCAGGAAAAGGCTGTATGTGTGTTGCGGGAAACCGGCAAAAAAGAATTTTCCATCAACGACATACTATACACCCGGTTCTCCCAACACATCGGCCATTATCCCTGCGTCATCATTGCCCCCGACGACATTCAGTTGATCATTGGCAGCAGCGAGGAAAGAAGAAAGTTCATCGATACGCTTTTGTCGCAGTTGGACCACGATTACCTGCAAAGCCTGATCAATTATACCAAAATCCTGCAGCAGCGCAATTCCTTTCTGAAATCGTTTAACGACAGCTACAACAAAGACCTTTCTGTACTGGATGTGCTGGATGAACAATTGGCCCGGGAAGGGGCCCTTATTTTTGAGAAGCGGCGGGAGTTCCTGCTGAAGTTTCTGCCAATGGTCAAGCAACTGTACAACGATATCTGTCAGCGCTACGAGGACATTACTCTTTTTTACGAAAGCGAACTGCATCATACCGGCATGGAGGAGTTGCTTAAATTTAACCGGCAGCGGGACCTGGTGGTACAGCGCACTTCCGGCGGCATCCATAAAGATGACCTCCTTTTTAAACTGGGCGATCAGGCGTTTAAAAACATTGCCTCGCAAGGCCAGCGCAAGAGTTTATTGTTTGCCCTGAAGCTGGCCGAGATGGAGATCATTAAAGAAGAAAAACACCTTTCGCCCCTATTGCTGCTGGACGATGTTTTTGAAAAACTGGATGAAGAACGCATTGCCAACCTGCTGAAACGGGTTTGCAATGATGAAGACACCCAGATTTTCATCACCGATACCAATTGCAAGCGCCTGCAAGATCAGTTGGACAAGCTGGGGCAACCGGTTCAAATGATTACCCTCTGAAAAGGCCCAAATTCAGGGATTGGAAAGCACAAAGGAGTAACTGTGAAACCGATTGCGCAAAATCTTTCCCAACCCCTATCTTTGCCCTCCGTTAAAAAATAACTTAAGACTGCAATATGAATTCTTACGCTTATCTGGTTCCCGCTATGGGATTGATTGGTTTGCTTTACACCTTGTGGAAATTTTCCTGGGTCAGCAAACAAGATGCAGGTACCGACCGCATGAAAGAAATCTCCACGTACATTGCCGAGGGTGCCATGGCCTTTTTAAGAGCTGAATGGAAGATCCTGACTTATTTTGGAGTTATTGTGGCCTTATTGTTAGGCTTTATGGGCAGCCGCAGTGCCGATTCGCATTGGTTTATTGCGGTAGCTTTTCTTATAGGTGCTTTCTTTAGCGCCCTGGCCGG
>JAEVYV010000325.1 GCA_023392575.1 Bacteroidota bacterium
TTGACCACCAACTCGGGTCTTCTTTTAACCAAAGAGCTGTCGCTTACCGGGCCTCCCGATACATGGTGGGCACGATAGGGGTTCAACCAAACGTGCATTTCCAATCCGCGGTCATGGGCGGCTTCTGTCCAAAACTGCAGCGGATCATAATAAGGATCGGGGGCCTGGCCCTGCACCCCGCTCAGGTAATACGACCAGGGTTCAAGACTGCTTTGATACAAGGCATCGGCCTGGGGCCGTACCTGGAAAATAACGGCGTTGAAATTGTGCGCCTTTAAAAAGTCAAGGAGTTCAAGGGCTTCTTTTTTTTGCTCTTCGGTGCTGAGGCCCCGTTTGCTGGGCCAGTTGATGTTGGCCACCGTGGCTACCCAGGCGGCCCGGAATTCGGTAAGGGCCTGGGGTCCGTTTTGCGTGGCTTCTTTTTTGGGTTTTGTGGAAGCACAGGCATTTAAAATGAGCAAAAGAGCAAAGCCATAAGAAAGGCGCAGTAGTTTAATAAGCATATCGATAGGGGTTGAAAAAATGAAGGCTAAAATTAACCCAAACCTTCAACAGTTCATCAGTTATCTAGCCTTAAACTCAGTTGGACGATTTTATTTTTTCAAACAGGGTGTGCAGGTCTTCCCTGGCACCTGCCTGTTGCGGATGTTTTTCAAGGAACCGGTTTGTTTCTTTCAGGCGGTCTTCTGTGAGCGGATGCGTTGAAAGAAAGGAGAAGCTCCCCGGATTTTTTCCATCCTCTTGCTGCAGTGTTTGCATCAACTGACGCATGCCTTCCGCGGCGATGCCGTTTTGCAACAACAGCTCCATGCCTTTACTGTCGGCTTCTTTTTCCAGCGAACGGGAATAACGCAGTCCATTCAGTGCTTCGGCATTATTTACCAAAACCGCGGCAATGCCGCTGGCATCCCCAAATACAGAAGCAAGAACAATGGTGCTGGCCGCACTTCTCAGCAATGACCGCAAACTGTGTCGTTCGTTCACATGCGTGCATTCATGCGCCAACAGGGCCGCAAGGGCTTCGGGTGTGTTCAGTTTTTTTAAAAGACCGGTATACACCACTACATTTCCGCCGGGCAGGGCGTAGGCATTTACGGTGTTGCTTTTAACCAGCGTAAGCCGTATGGGGTAATTTTTGCTGAGTTGTAATTGATCGGCAAAATCCTGCAACCGGTTGGTTCCTTGCTGGTCGATGGCTTCTCCTCTTGCCTGGGCTTCGGCCAGCAGAACGGCGTGGATCCGGTCGCCCATTTCAATTTCCTGTTGTCTTCCAATGGCTTTTGCACCCAGATAGGGAATGATGGAGAGGATCAAAAAATACACACCAACAAAAAACGCCAGCAAAAAACCGAGAACCCATAGTCCCTTGCTTTTCACCAGGCGCCGCGGCAAAGAGGTATTGGCTGCTAATACCTCTTTGGCAACGATCGAAGCCAGGGGGTTGTCCTTGGCAAACTGCAGGTAACGGGTTTTGTCCGGGTCAAGATAAAGAAACTGGTCGCCGTTTTTGGCTTCCTGCGTGGTGCCGGCAAGCGCAAAGCGGTGTAAAAGCTGGTTGTCGGCCACGGTGTACAGATGAACCGAGGCAGAAAAAAACAATACCCGAACCTCTTGCGGATCCCGACTCCTTTCGCTGTAATACCATGCGGTGTTGTTGCTCATACAGAAAGGCTAAAGATCCGGGTTTTGGTCAGAAAATCCTTCAAGGATTTCTTGATGCCGCAAGACAATTGGTTAGGGAGCGGAGAAAGCTTTTTCGGGATGTGGTTTATTCTTCGCCTTGTTTTTTTACCGGATGGGTATCGTCTTCCTGGCCCCTCCGTTGCTCGATTTCAAAGTTTTTGGGAATGCCCTGGTTGTCTTCCATTTCTTCCGAGTTAAACGTGTTTACCGCTGCCATGCCTTTGGCCGGAGCGGTTTCGTTGGTGCTGCCCGGATTATAAATTTTTTCTTTCATCGTCCTTGTTTCAAATAGCCTTTAAAAACCCGTGCCATTTTAAGGTGGCCCGCCGGTTTTGAGGGCACAAAGGGGGCGACAGTATAAAATTGTATGTGGTTTAGGACCAGGATGTGTGGCGGCCCGACCGCCTTTTATTGCGAATACTCAGCCAGCCATTTTATTTTTTGCAGCATTACCTGACAGTTTTGCGAGAGAAGCACATCCAAATTGCCAGAGGCTAAAACCACTTGCTGGGAAAGGATGAGGCGGATGCCTCCTTCTTCGGGCACCAGCTCGTATTGATACTGCACCGGCTGATGCGAGAGCTCGGGCAGGTTGTATAAGCTGAATTGAAGTGAAATTCCCGGCACCACCTCTTCAACCATTCCCTGATGAAAAGAGGGGCTTTTTTCTGCGTCTTCTTTTTTTAAAACAATGGGGCTTCCCTGAGTCCAGTCTGAGTGCAGCTCTTCGTGAAACAAAAATTGCTGGGAATAGTGGGAGCAGGTAAGCACCTTCCACACTTTGGTTGGTGGAGCATGGATGATGATCTCATGCCGTAGTGATTTTTTATGCATGTTGGTTGGTTGCTCATAAAACGAGGGACTTCGTTTTTTAGTCTTAAGAAATTGCAAAAGTCTTGGTCCAATGCTTCCCCTCCGGTCGAAGAGAGCCTGCAGCCAACCTGTTTTTCAAGCAGCAGCTAATTGTCCCAACAAACCACCACTGCTATGGTAGCAAATAGAGCCGGCCGTTTAGCAAACAAAAAGGCCTCTTCATCAGAGGCCTCGTAAATTTCTAATTTAAGAATTGGTGATCTTTTCCCGCCTGCGGAAATTATTTCGCCTCGGGGGCTTTTGAGCGACCGGAGCAGACTGCTCATCCAGGACCTCAAACGGATGTGCCAGGGCCGGGATTTTTTGACCAATCAGTTTGTTAATACCTTTCAGGTTGCCCATTTCTTCGCGGCCATCGCAAAAAGAAAGAGCAATGCCGCTGGCACCGGCCCGGCCGGTTCGGCCAATGCGGTGTACATAGGTTTCGGCAACATCGGGCAGGTCAAAATTGATCACATATTCCAGGGCGTCCACATCAATTCCCCGGGCAGCAATATCGGTGGCAACCAGCACTTTTAATTTGCCTCGTTTAAAATTGTGCAGTGCGTTTTGCCGGGCACTTTGCGATTTGTTGCCGTGAATGGCATCGGCGGCTATATTGGCCTTTTTTAAATCTTTGGCAATGCGATCCGCGCCGTATTTGGTACGGGTAAATACCAGTGTTCGCTGAATGCTCAATTCCTGGAGCAGGTGCACCAGCAGGGACTGCTTGTTCTTTTTGGGAACAAAATAAACCGACTGTTCAATCTTTTCGGCAGTAGAAGAAACAGGAGCTACTTCCACCCGAACAGGAGCTTGTAAAAGGGAACCTGCTAATTCTGCAATTTGCGGGGGCATGGTGGCCGAAAACAACAAGGTTTGTTTTTGTTGGGGCAATTCCCGAATGATTTTTTTGACATCATGGATAAAACCCATGTCCAGCATGCGGTCGGCTTCGTCCAGCACAAACATCTCCAGGTAATCCAGGTGTATATAACCCTGGTTCATCAAATCCAGCAGGCGGCCCGGAGTGGCAATCAATACATCGGTTCCATTGCGCAGAGCAATGGTTTGCGGGTGCTGAGATACGCCGCCAAAAATCACTTCGTGTTTGATGTTGAGGTGGCGTCCATAGGCGGCAAAGCTTTCGCTGATCTGCAGGGCCAGTTCCCTGGTGGGGGTTAAAATAAGGGCCCGGGTGTGCCGATACCCCTTGCTGTTGTGGTTTTGTTGCAGCAGTTGCAGCATGGGAAGGACAAATGCGGCTGTTTTTCCGGTGCCGGTTTGCGCCAGCCCTAAAATGTCTTTTCCTTGCAAAACCACGGGAATCGATTGTTGTTGTATGGGCGTGGGTGTGCTGTAGCCTTCTTTTTTAAGGGCTTTTAGAATAGGCTCAATAAGGCCTAGTTGTTCAAATAACATGAAATAAATCCTTTCGTTTAATTTAAAAATTAAGCTCTGGTGCAGAGCTTTCTCATCATTAAGACCAGATGAGCTTCTACAAAATAGGGGAGAAATTTATCAAGTCGTAACGGTATGATCGGAGTAAAGGTAGAGTATTGTTTGCAAAGAGTATGCAAAAAGATCAGAAATCCCAGGGAAGCAGAAGCAACCCAATACGGATGCGTTAGCGATTCCCACTCCTGCTTACTGTTCCTTTTTGGGAGGCTCCACTTTGTTTTCCTTTTCCAGTTTTCGTTGTATCCTTCTGGTTTTTTTGCGCAGCACCGGAAATTTCATGGGGCTGGCCGAGGGCCGTTCATCGCCCAGCAAAACGCCCCATTGTCTTAAAACCTCTGTGCGGTCAAAGACAATTTTTAAAACGGCAATCACGGGTAAGGACAAGAACATACCTGCCACGCCTGCCATGGCGCCGGCTATAATAACTCCCACAATGGTCACCAGGGCATTGATTTTAACCTTGGAGCCCACAATGCGGGGCATCAGAATGTTGTTGTCCAAAAACTGCACAAAGGCAATGGTGCCCAGCACGGCAAAAATGGGCCATATTTCCTGGGAGGAGGAGAGCGTCAGCAACACGCCAATGATGTTGCCCACCAGGGCACCCACATAAGGAATGAGGTTGAGCAGGGCGAAAATAGCGCCAATGAGGATGGCGTGTTTGATGCCGATAATCAGCAAGATGCCGCCCAGTAGCACCGTGATGTATGTGATTTGGATCAGCAGTCCAATGAGATAGCTTTTAATGATGACTTCGGTTTCCCGCATCACTTCTTCCACTTTGGGATGGGTTGGTTGGGGGAACCACAAAAACACAAAGCGCAGCAACAGGTTTTTATAAAACAGCAATAGGAAAATATAAATGGGCAGCAGGCCAAAGAAGATCAGGGTTCCGGTAACGGAAGAAGCGGCGCCGCTCAGCATGCCGGCGGCATAGTTTAGTAATTTGTCGTTTTGCTCGTTGAGAAACTGTATTTGCTTTTCCGAAGAAAAATGGGTCTTTTCACTAATCCAGGTACTGAGTGCGTTTAGGTGCAACTGCACATTGTTTTTTATTTGGGGAAAGTCGGATACCAACTGGCTTAGCTGGGCAGAAAAAAACCAAATGAGCAAACCCACAATAACGACGAGCAACAGCAGGGCCAGCACAATGGACAGGGTTTCGGGAAATTTCCTTCCCCGGAAAAAGCGGTACACGGGTAAAAGCATGATGGCCAGGAAAAAGGCCATAACAATGGGGGTAACAATATCTTTTCCCACAATCAGGATCATTCCTAAAAAGTAAAGACCCATCAATTCAATAGCTCTTCTTACAGTAAGCGGCAGGTTGGACATGGCGTCAATTTAAGCAATAAAACAACACCGGTCTTTTGCCCGGTAATGGATTGTTTTTTGACGGGTGGCAGCGCCTCAGCTACTGGTATCGGTTTTGCTTTGATCCATCATAAGCGCCATTATGCAACATACTTACCCCTTCTATATTAAAACCGCTGCAGTCTTGCTGTCGCTGGTTTTGCTGATATTCATCCTGTATGTCCTGGGATCGGTATTTGTGCCCCTGGCGTTTGCGGTGCTCATTGCCATTTTGCTCAATCCCCTCTACATACGGCTGGAGACCTATATGCCCAAGATCCTGGCCATTCTTCTGACCATTTTTATTGCCGTAGTGGTACTGGCGGCTTTGTTTTATTTTCTTTCCACCCAAATTGCCGGCTTTATGGACAGCCTTCCGGTGATCAAGCAAAAGCTTACGGCCCTATTGGTGGAGGCACAAAGATGGGCCCGGCAAAAGCTGGGCATTAATATGAACAAGCAGGTTGCTTCTTTTACAAACGAATTAAACAACGGCGGCGGGGCCAAATTGGTCACCAGCACTTTGGGCACCATTATCAGCACCCTGGGCGTGGTGGTGCTTATTCCCACCTATGTAT
>JAEVYV010000349.1 GCA_023392575.1 Bacteroidota bacterium
GTACGGCGCCGGTAACTCCAATTCGGGTCAGCTTTTTAGCCGATACGGGTAGGGCGCCGGAGCCAATCCAGGGAAAGAACTTTCGCTTAGTAATGCGCCATCCTTTTTTGAACAGTAAATGGTCCAGCGACTGCTTGCCACTGCCTGTTAAAAAAATAGTAAAGCCCGAGGCCAGGCCCAGAATACCGATTTGCCATTCATCGAGACATGTGGTGCCCAACCAACCGGCGCTCAGTAAAATGCCCAGGGCCAGGCCCACAATAGCCAGGCTCATTAACCGGGTAAATAAACCGGCTATGAAAAGAAAGCCAACCAGGCCTTCCACAATGGTAAAGGCAAGCATAAACCACCACAATGCTTCGCCGTTCGATACCAGGTATTCGATCATGGGTTTGATAAGGAGGGCATTGGGTAGAAAGTGATTAAATTTTTCACCAATATATCCGGCCTGATCCGGATCCAATTTGTTTTCTAAAACCAACCTTCTCCAGAAGGCCGAAAAATAGGTCCAGCCGGTGACCAGCCTAAGCGATAACGTAAAAAGCCCGGCGGCAGAGGGGGACAGTGATATGGATGTGCTGTTGTGTTGATTCATTTTGTAGGATTATAATAATAGTATTCTCTGGCAAGGAAAGCTCATTGCCAGACGATTAGAAAAATCTGTTGCTAAAGAAAAATTGCTGAAAAGGAGAGTGGATCAGGCGAATATTTTCATCTGCCGGTATAGAATAAACAAAGGAACGCCTTCAGAGGAAAAATAAAACCGGTTTGATTGGGAGAAAAAAGATTGCCTGAAAAGTTCCGGCAGCATGAATAAGATTGCTGCCAGAAAAGGAAGGGGGTAAAAAATATGTTGGGATGAGGCTTCCTGGCTATTTATGGAAAGGGTTTCCTGAAAATGACAGGTATTGTCCGCCGGTAAAACTGCTTTAAAATGATTCAGCAGGGGGGTGGCCGGCACACTGAAATAAGCCTGCAGCGTTTTTCTGACCGCACAAGATGAAAGGATGGTTAGTACAATAGCAACACAGACAAACGCCGATAGCCCTATTTTTTTATAGCTGTATTTTTTGTTCATGCAAAACTGTCTGCTTTGTACCAAGGGTTACAAATTTAGAAGTTTGCCCGTGGCAGTTTGTTAAACAAGGCTTAAGAAGTTCATTCCTTAGGGTTGCATGGTGTCGGAGAACAGAAACAAGTGTTCGGTTTTCGGATGACAAAGCAGGACAAGCCTTTGCGCCAATAATGTGTTGTGTGCAAAGGCTTGTCCTATTTATAACAAAACTGAGAGGTACATCACCCCCAAAATGCCGCGTTATTTTTCTATTGATGTTTTTGACCTTACTAATATCTATCTGCTTGCTGCACGTTTGTTGAGTACACCTGGTGCGTGGCGGTGGCAAACGTAATCAGGTCCCTGTTCAATTGCTCCCGGTGTGTGTAAAAGAGCCCATGGGGCGCCCCTTCGTAAACCAGGTACTGGCTGCCGGCAATCAGGGATGCGGTACGATTGCTGCTGACTTCAATGGGAACGATTTTGTCTGCATCGCCATGGATGATCAGCGTGGGTACGTCTATGGTGTTTATGTCTTCTCTAAAATCTGTCTGGGCAAAAGACAGAACACATTGCTCCGTACTGCGGGCGGTGGCCAGGGAAGCCAGCATGCGGTAATAGTCCAACAGCGGCGTGCTGACCGGATGCGAAACCACGTTAACGCCAAAAAACTTCTTACCGAAGTCGTCCAGGAAATTAATGCGGTCCTTCTTTATTTGGTTCAGCATTTCGGCAAACACAGTTTGATCCACACCTTCGGGGTTGTCGCTGGTTTTGGCCAGATAGGGCAGTACGGTGCTCACCAATACAATGCGGGCAATCCGGTCCGTACCATAATGGCTCAGGTATCGTGCCACCTCTCCGCCACCCATAGAAAACCCAACAAGGGTTACTTCACGAAGATCCAGGTGGTCCAAAATGGCCTTCAGGTCATCGGCAAGGCTGTCGTAATCATAGCCCTCCCAGGGTTTGGTTGATTTGCCAAAACCCCGGCGGTCGTATTTTATCACCCGAAGGCCGGCGTTAACAAGATCGCTTAACTGGTACTCCCACATCTCACGGCTTAGCGGCCACCCGTGAATCAGTACAATAGGTTTCCCTTTGCCATAATCAGAGTAGGCAAGGTTGATTTCCTCGCCGGTAGTTGCATCTGTAGTTGTGATGAATTTCATGATGAAAGGTTTTAAGTTCAACGATGAGTAAGCAAACTGCTGTGCAGGTGAATGTAACGCGGAAGAACCGCCACAAGAATTGCACCACCATAGAGGCTTGCTTCAAGAAAAAACATCGCTTTCCAGTGACGGTGAAAATGCAAATAACTATCCGCCCAGTTTTATAGATCGGATATTGTAAGCGATTTTAATGCGTAAGACGGCCGGAATTACGGCTGGAATTTGAGTGGTTGTGTGTTTTATAAAAAGCCTGGAAAGGAAGTAACAACCGCCACCATATTCTTTGTTAAGAATGAAACCTTCCATCCAAGTCCAGGAATTTTAATTTATCTTTTTCCTACATTTATCTATCTCATTTCCCACCCGTGAAAATAAACTGTACAAGTTTTTATTTTATCAGTCCGTAAACGGGTACCATGAAATTCAGCTTTTCTCAGAAACTACTCATCGTGTTTCTTCTAGTAATTGCAGGCATTGTCTTACTTGCTGCCATTACCTACCGGAACAATAAGATACACCAGGAAACATCTCAATTATTAGACCGTGCCCATCAAATGCAGGACGAGTCTGAAAATCTGAGTTCTTTTATTAAGGATCAGGAGTCGCGGGTGAAAGGATTTATTATGACCGGCGACACCGCGTTCATTGAGCCCTTTCCGGCCAATACGCAATATATTTTTCACCAGTTGGAGGAATTAAAAAAACTTTCCTATGAGGCGCCTTCGCAAAGGCTGAGAATAGATAGCCTGGAAAGTCAGGTGCATGAGAAATTTGACTTTCTTCACCGCTGGATTGCGGCCAAAAAAACGGAAGGTTTTGCCGCCGCACAAAAGCTCATGAACACCGAAGTGGAACTGAGGCGCATGGATACCATCAACCGCCTCATCAACGACTTGCACGCGGAAGAGAATAAAGTGGTATTGATGCGGAAAGAGGCCAATGACAAAAGCCTAAGCCGGTTTACTTTTTTTTACGAACTGCTGGTTGCCTTTTTACTTCTCACCATCATCATCTCCTTTGGATTGTTGTGGCATCACCTGAGGCTCCGGTTACAAACAGAGAAACTGCTCAGGGACAACAAGCAGTTGTTGCAATCCGTAATGGATTATAGTGCGGCACTGATTTTTATCAAAGACCTGAAGGGGCGGTATATTCTGGTGAACAGGCAGTTTGAAGAAGCCTATCATGTTAAAAAAGAACAGGTGCTGGGCAAAACGGACCAGGACCTGTTTCCGGAGTCTTTTTGGAAGAGATACACAGAAACCGACCAGCGGGTAATTTCCGAAAACAAAAGCTTTGAGGCCCGCGAAGACATATTGCAGGATGGCCGGCCGCATCCGTATTATTCGGTTAAGTTCCCTTTATACAAAAGCACCGGGGAGATGTACGGCATCGGTGGCATTTCTACCGATATTGCCGATTTGCTGATGGAGCAACAACTAGAGCGGCAAAAAGAAGTGGCGCAACTCACCATTGAAGCGCAAGAGCAGGAACGAAAAAATATTGGAAGGGAATTGCACGATAACATCAGCCAACTGTTGACCACGTCCCAAATCCTGATCGACTCGGCCTTAAATATGGAAGGAGAGATGGAGAAGTTGTGTTTGCAAAAAAGTCGGGAAGCGCTGGCCAGTGCCATGACCGAAATCAGGAACCTGTCCCACTCCCTGATGCCGCCTTCTTTTGAGGATGATGATTTTACCAGTACCATAGATGAAATGGCCTCTACGCTGCGCCTGTCCAACAATATGGAAGTGCATTTGCTGATCTCGCCCAGGGAGCAGCTCAATAAAATACAAAATAAAACCAAGCTGGCCCTTTACCGGATCATACAGGAGCAGATCCAAAACGTGATCAAATACGCCAGGGCGTCTGTTGTAGGAATTGACCTGCGGCTGACCGGACGAATGGTTAATTTAAAAATTTCGGATAATGGGGTAGGGTTTGATCCCCAAAAAAAAGCAAAGGGCTTTGGGCTGAAAAATATTTACAGCCGGGCCGAAGTGTTGAATGGCAAGATGAACATTAAAAGTGCTCCGGGTAAGGGCAGTACGGTGAATGTTGAAATTCCTGTTTGATGTTTTTGTTTTTGGTTTCCCTGCCAAAAGCAATGCGGAACAAACCGTGCGTGGCTGTCTGGGCCGACGGTATGATAGGCCTTCGACAAGCTCAGGGTGACAAACACACAGCCAATCCATAATGCGTTCTGTTATTTATTTTAAGAAGTCATCACTTGCCGCTTTTTGTGTTTCCGGTCTTTTATATTCAGCCAAATGCTCATGAAAAGGCTTAGTAAAAAAATGAGCAGCGTGGTGTTTTCTACCAGCGATTCGTTAAAGTCGTGGCCCGTAAGTTCAAGCAAAAGCAAATGGATATACGATTGCGGCTGGTCGTGCAGGCCTAAGTGCCTGCGCACATTCCAATGCCAGTCTGTACAAAAACAATAGCCCCACCCATGCCAGATGCCCAGCACAAACCAGGAAAATGCAGTAAGCAAAAGCGTCACCAAATTCCATTTCCGGGTTTTGCGAAAGATCCAGCCTGTTATATTAAAAAGCGTAAAGGTTGTATGAAACACGAAGAAAAAACCGTTGAGAAATGAATACCACATACTGGTTTATCAATTAACCTGGTGGCCGCTTTTACTCATGTAACCGTTTGGGCAGGTGGTTTGTTCAAAGCCTTTAAAATTATATTCTCAAGCTAAAGCGGTTGTGACAACAATTGTTTTTTAGTGCCGGTTCCGGACAATTTTATTCAGTTCTATGGTCTGATAGCTTTCTGTATTTTGTTCCAATATAATCCACAAAATCAGGCTCCAGGCCCTGCTGCCGGACAATTGTTTGTATCTGCGCCCTGTGGTGGATTGAATGGTAGTTTAGCTGCAATGCAATGTCTTTTGGGGTTGCCGCCCAAAGCCCTCCATCAAAGCCCACAAAGGTAATTTCTGTTGACAACTCTTCATCCGTAGACGAGCTGATGTAATCCATCCAGGGTTCCAGGCTTTTGTTCCACTCTTCTTCGAGATGGGCCAATTCGTAAACCGGCTCCCACCAGCTCAAGCGGGGAGCGCTGGGGTGTTGTTTCATTCTTGCCATCCATTTGTACTGGCAATTGATCAGGTGGCTGAACAATTTTATACTTTCCTCTTTATCGGCCAGGAGCCCGATTTTGGTGAGCAGTTTTTTGTTGGTTTCGCTGTTGTACTGAAACGTGTCCAGCAAATACTCTTTCATTTGCATCATGGCAAAAGGATTTAAAGATTTAGTGCTACAAAATGGTTTTGGCTAATGAATAAGGCTTGTGGCAGTGAAGGTATTTCGTTCTTGCTGGCCTCAGGCCTGTGCAACTAAAATACAAAAGTTCGTTGATTCTATTGACAGGCGTTGCTTTGATTAACACGATCAATCTGTATAACGATATGATTCTTTGTTTTGGGTTGCCCCGCCAGGCAACCACCCCTTCCTGTTGCGTGCCGCCGATTGCCTATTTTAAAATCCGTTCTTATGCGGAAAATACACTCAACGGAAAAACAGTACTTGCCTGCTAGCATGTTTTTATTTAGGTCTGCTCGAAGCCCCAAAAACTTTTTTTTCAAATATTTGCAGCTTTTCATTCCATTCTATTACCTCGGCAATATTGCCTTTCCCATCGCAGGCGGAACAAATTTGTTCCGGTACATACACATTATTGGTCCTGGTGCCCGTACGGGCAGGGGTGGTGGTGGTAACAGTACGGGTGGGGAATTTTCCGTTTTTGTCCAGGTCTTTCGATACCAGTTTTTCGGTTCGGGTGGTGGTTTGTGCCGGAGCAATCTGGTATGTTTCTGTTTCCCTTATATAATGAGCCGCAACCTTACCATTGGTACAAAGCCGGCACCTGTTGAACTTCACTATTTTAGTATATCCTCCGGCCGGAACTTCGTCAAGCCGGACCAAAAATTCTTCAAAAATATTTTTTGAGAAGGCGGCTTTTAATTCAAAACTGGCTGTTTCTTCTTGATTCTGAGCGTCCGGAAATATATAGGCAGTATCGGAGGAGATGGAGCTTGTTTTACGGGTAAAGTCTTCTATAAGTTGCAGGCCATGGGTATCGGAGGATGCGTTCCACATCATCCCTTTTGAAAGAATAGAATGTTGGAAACGAAGACTCAACAGGCCGGGAGGTACAATAAGTTCGCCGGTTGGACTAAGCACACCCAGAAGACCTTTTTCATTCCGGAATACACGATACAATGCCATTTGTTTTTTAAGATTTGCATGATCTGCTTTTCGGTTATCCCTGATTGCAAAGATGGTTTCAACTTCGTTGGTTGAAAAAGGTTTCAGGCTGATCATATCGTAATAGTCGGTTTTCCCCGATGCATATCGGGCTGCAACCCAACCCCTGTAAGTTTTTTGATTTAACGTGAGGCTTGTTGGGAAATCTTCGATAACTATTTGATTGTACTGCACAGGAATGAACGAGGTCGTATCGGCATTCAGATAGGCTCCCCGCCATTCAACGCCACTGGCATCCTTCCTGGTGACCATAGATAAATAGCCGTTGAAACCACTGGATACGATATTCGAATAGCCGTATTCAAGAAATGGTGAAAAAATTTTTCCGTCGATATCGGAAATAGCACCCTTCCCGTTTTTGTAAACTATATACCACCGGCTACTAAGGGTCCCTATCGAATCGTACTCTGGTTTAACCGGTGTGGAAGACCTGGGAGGGTGCCATCCCCACTTACCATTAAGGTGCAAAAGCTTACTGAAGTAATTAGGAAACAGTTTTTGATGAAAGCTGTAAATAAAAGAAGTATCCGTTGGCAGAATATCGCCCAGGTATAGTGTAAGATTACTGCGCCAATACAGATCGGCGCGACTGCCTTTCATGGCCAGCACAAATTCCTTTGTCAGTAACAGATTATCATATTCAGGTTTAATCTCAAAATGATGAAGTTTTGATTTAAGCCCAAGCAGTCCTTTTTTCTTTATCAGCTTTTCATACTTATCAATCTGCAGTTCCGTTTGGCCCACAGCATTTCCCGAACTGAATATGAAAAATGCAGAAAGAAGGAGTATCTGAATACATGATAATGCGCAGTTTGGGGCTTGCTTCATTGCAGAACAGGGTTTTCCAAACAATATAGAAACTTTTTTGGACACACTAATGGGGTGCTTACAGCTATAAGTACTGTGTCTGCTGAAGTCTTTTAGTGCAGGGTCAAATAAAACTGCAGCCAATGGTGAAGCTTTGGCAACAGGGGAATTTTATAACGTCCAGCCTTGCTATTGCCAAACCCCTTGCTATGCGGTCGTTTTTTTCTTCGCTGTTAATATTGTGTGTGTTTCAAATTCGGTTTCCTTTCTTTTAAAGTCCACAGTGAATATTCTTAATGGGTGAAAATTATTTTTTGAAAGTTGTTGTATCAAATCATCCAAACGGTAATAATAAAAAAATGTCCTATCACCGCTGCTGGCTGTTTTAAAGTCAGATTCATCTGGACTGCCCTCAACAAAGCTTATATAAACTAAACCTTCTTCATTAAGTAAACTGTAACAGTCTGTAATCAATTTTTGGCTATCTGTCTGTGATAAATAGGGTAAACAAAAACCACAAATTATTGCGTCATATTTTGTTTTGATTTCGTCAATTTGTCTAAGGTCCATTATGGCAAAACGTGCTGTCGGATTATTTTTCTTCGCAAGTTCTATCATAGCTGGCGCAATGTCAATTCCGAATATGTCAAAGTCTGGTCTTGCTGACAAAAGGTATTTCGTAATGTTTCCTGGGCCGCAGCCCATTTCTAAAATCTTTGCCCTGTCTTTAGTAATTGAATTGCATATAAAATCATACGTGTCATTATATAAGTCCAAGTTCATAAACTTATCTTCATATAATGAAGCAACCTTATTCCAAGTTTCAAATGTTTCTTTGTATTTGTCCATTTTCAGGGCGTTTCCTAAAATGTAGAAACCATGCTTTTTCTTTACTGCCTTAATTTTCAGCAGTCATGGGTTGCGTTTTTTTTGGCACTCGCTTATATCAAATCTGCCTCGTTCGACCTCTTTTAGCGGGTTGGTTCAGCATAGGGACGAGAGATGTTCCCTTCGTGCAAGGGCTGGAGAGCTTACAATAGGCCGGCAATTCCACAGCCATCACATAAATAACCAGCGTGCGGCTCGTGGGGGAAAGAACGGTTTTATTTTTCACCCCGAGGTTTAAAGTCCTGGTTGCTGAACGGTGGACTGTCCGGGATTTTTACAACATTAAATTCAAAATCAGCAGCACGGTGGCAGTTGTTGCAAGTATTGGTGAGAAAAATGTAACTGTTCTTGAACAAAGCAGAATTCTTTTGTTGAATGGCGGTGTTTACGCTGTCCAATGCGGGCAAGATCATTCCTATCATTTGGCTTTCCTTTCGTTGGGCTTGATATTTCCGGATGTCGTTAATGGCTTCCGTTATTTCGTGAACCTCAAAGTCTGCCAGTTGCCAATTTTGGTTTTGTCCCGCAAACCAAAGTTTGTTGTGGTGAACCTGAATTCTGCTCATAAGGTCACCGAAGCCCGGTTTGTACGTGTCTGCAAGTTTGCTCTCTAAGCTGTCAACACGATTTTGGAGAGCTTTTGTCTGGCCGGTTTGTTGAGTGCAACCAAACATCCCAATTGTTAAGAAGAAAAAAACGATCTGTTTCATTTACTGCCGGTTTAGCGTTGGTACTGTGTTCAGGCATGACGTACAGCAACAGTACTTAGAATAAGAATGGGGCCTTGGTTGTTTCCTTAGGCAAAGGCAGGAATCGTTTACAATGGGCCGGCGAATCTATGACGAACGCATAAAAGCCAGCGTGCCGTTCGCCGGGGAGGGAAAGCGGCTTTCTTCCCTCAGCAAATATTATTGCTGAATAATCCGAAACACTACCGGATTGCTTTCTGCCTCCACAGGGTCTTCTTCCTGTGCCGTGAAACCCCATGAGGACGTTAAGATTCAACCCGGATCAGATCATCCTTTGGAAGCCATTGCTTCACCATAGGAGTCGTAGTATTCTTTGTGCTCACTTATTTTCCCCTCTCTGAAATAAAATACCATGGCCCAGTCTCCGGAATAAGGATTGCCTGTTTTCTTTGATTTTGCATCCCAGTGCCCAAGCGCCACAACTCTATCGCCTTCCCCGATAAATTCCTTCACCTCAAAACCGGGAAAATCTTTGTTTTCATAAATAAGTCTGAAAAAATCAGCTACTCCTTGTTTCCCATGATAAACCCGTGCATAAGGGAGTATGTCCGTGGGGCCCGGGCAGGTCCATTTAATGTCCTCGGTAACAAGGTTGAGAATAGCGGAAACATTGCCTTCACCAAAATAGTTGTAGACAGCTTGAGCAATGTCTTTGTTGGTCATTACTGCTGTTTCCATTTTTATTGTTTTACTTGTTAGAAATAAATGGCAGTAATCAGGCAGGATACACAACATTCGGTTGTTGCCAAAGGGGGGAAGCTTTACTACATTCAGCCGGCTTACTAAAGGTAAACAGAAATTTTACAGCCAATCACCGTAAAATAGCCGGGCCAGGCGGGTTACCTGGGGTTAAAGCTGATAAGCGATATAAGTGTTGCTGTTTCTTACTGCCAGCCCCGCTTGGGGCCATGTTTTGTTCGCTGCTGCGGCGCCTCTACACACTGCAATCTGAACTTAGATTGTCAATGATCGTTAAAAACCACTTGTTGTTGATATAGCTCAGATAAAAGACCAATTCGGCTCCGCGGTTATCATTTAGTATGATTCGCCTGCTTTTGCTTTCCAGGTCATAGAAGAACCGGATGGTCTTTTCAGGAATTGAGTCAGGCACATTTTTATTTCTGTTCTTGCAAATCTTCGATAGCAAATGATCTGTCTGAGTTGTGTCGGCAAACAATCCCGTTTTACTCCAACGGCCGCTGCCGCACCTGAACGTTGGGAGTGTTGCATATTTTAGTGGAAGCAGCTTTATATTTTTGGATTGGGTGAATAAAACCTGCGGGTATTTATTTTTTGAAAAGCTGATCGATTTAAAGTGGTTATAATGATCAAATACGCCCATTCGGTTAAGTTGATACACACCCAGTTCATTATTGATAAACGATGCTAGTTTTAAACTGTCTTGTTGTGAAAACGCCGACACAATTTGCTCAATGGCCGATTTGAATGTTTGCTCTTTTGTCTGGCCAAAACAAAAGCTGTTCAAGAACAAGAACATGTTCAAGAACAAGAACAAAAATATGATTGTGAAGAGTCTCATAGTGGCAGCTAACGTTAAAGCATTTGCGATGGCATGGTAATAGCGAACTGTCTGCTTGGTACAAATGCTAAATTGAAAACCGATGCTGAAGTTATGAATTAATGACCAACAGCGTA
>JAEVYV010000350.1 GCA_023392575.1 Bacteroidota bacterium
GAATGGTACACAAATGGCGGAGCCAGGAAATGGCCATTGTTGTGGGAACAAACACGGCCCTGTATGATGACCCGCAGTTAACCACCCGCTTGTGGCCGGGTAAAAATCCAATTCGCATAGTGGTCGATCGGGACTTGCGCCTTCCTTTGTCGCTAAAAGTGTTTGACGGCAGCGTTCCAACCATTGTGTTCAACACCCAACGCCATTCGCTTGAAGCGGAAAGGTTTTCCGTGCCGAATGGCGTGCACTATTACCAGGTAACAGAAGACGTCAGCCTGGTTCAGCAAATGCTGCATGCCTTGTACCGCATGAACATTCAGTCCCTTTTTGTTGAAGGCGGAGCCTATCTGCTTCAATCCTTTATTGATGAAGAAGTGTGGGACGAAGCCCGGATCATCACCAACGAGCAATTGATTGTTGCGGACGGTGGCCTGGCGGCCCCGGTTCTTCGGCACCATCTGCCGGTGCATGCGGAGCAGTTTTTTTCTGATGCCGTGCGCATCTATCATCCCCTCAACTCCTCAACTTTTTAGCCTTGCTTTATTTCATTGGTTCCATAGTATTGACCTCTTATCTTACCTTGTCATTTAAAATGGTGGCCCGTTTTGGTATTCCCACCTTTCAGGCCATTGTGTTTAATTACCTCATCTGCGTCGTTACCGGCTGCCTGGTGAATGGAGCAGTGCCGGTTGAGGCGGTGCAAACGCCCTGGTTTGTGTGGGGGCTAGCAGCGGGTTGCATTTTTATCAGCTTGTTCAATATCATTGGCATCACCACCCAAAAAATGGGAGTGGCGGTGGCTTCCGTAGCCAATAAATTATCCTTGGTCATTCCATTCCTGTTTTCCATTTATTTATATAACGAAGGAGTTACGGGGGTTAAGGTTGTTGGGATTGTGATGGCTCTGGCCGCTGTGGTGCTTACCTGTTGGCCGCTGCCCAACCAGGAAACCGCTGCGCACAAACGTGTAAAAAGAATTCTTTACCTGCTACCGGCGGTTATATTTGTTGCCAGCGGCTTTTTGGACACGCTGCTGAAATACGTGGAGCAGGCTTTTTTAAACGAAGCCAATACCAATGCTTTTTTTATAGTAGCTTTTGCCACAGCGGCAAGCCTGGGCGTTGTATTGCTGGCAGCCTTGCTTTTGAGCAAAAGAATGCCGTTTGATGTGCGCAGCATTCCGGCGGGCATTGCCATTGGGGTGCCCAATTATTTTTCCATTTGGTTTTTTATAAAAATGCTGAAGCAATACCAGGGCAACAGTTCGGCGGTCATTCCCATCAACAACATTGGTATTGTATTGTTTAGTTCCGTTATGGCCTGGCTGCTTTTTCGGGAACGGTTGGGCGTCATTAACTGGACGGGCATTTTGCTGGCCGTAGCGGCCATTGCGTTAATTGCATTTGGATAACAGAATTAAGAAAACGAAATGAATTATTATAACACAATTGAAAAACCTTCTTTCGCTGAGTACAAAGACCGGGGGAGCCGGTTTCTGGCTTATGCTTTTCCCATACAGTCAACCGATGATTTTAAGAAACGTTTAAAGGAACTAAAGGAAGAACACCCCAAGGCCGTACATCATTGCTTTGCCTATCGCATTGGAACGGATGGAAACAACTTCAGAGCGGGGGATGATGGGGAGCCATCCGGTTCGGCAGGCAAGCCCATACTGGGACAGATTGATAGTAAGGAACTCTCCAATGTAGCCGTGGTGGTGGTGCGTTATTTTGGCGGTACCTTGCTGGGAGTACCGGGATTGATCAATGCGTACAAAACCGTTACCTCCCTGGCCCTGCAACTAACCCCCATAGCGCAAAAGGCTGTGCTGGTTCAGTATGAACTGGAGTTTGATTACACCCTGATGAATGAAATAATGATGGTGGTGAAAAGATTCGGCTGTACCATAGTGAAGAACGAAGCGCAGCTTTTTTGCCGAATGCTCATTGGCATACCCAAGGAAAGCCTGGAAGACTGCCTGAATAAACTGGCGGATATCTACGGCGTTGAAGTAAAAAAAGCCTGATGCAACCGTTCCTATCGTTTGTCGTGTCAGCTCACTATTGGCACCAGTACAAATTTATTTGCTCGTACATTACTATTTTGTGAGTTGATAAATCAAACAAGCATGAAACTGATTCGATTCAGGGAAAATGGAATAGAAAAACCAGGGATCCTTGCAAACGATAAATACTATGATGTTTCGGCCTTGGGGGAAGATTATAACGAAACCTTTTTTGAAACCGGTGGCCTTGCCCGGCTGCAACAGTTTGTGCATGCCCATCAGGCACAATTAAAAGAAGTGCCCAAAGAAAGTCCGCTGGCGGCTCCCTTTCAACGGCCCTCAAAAATCGTTTGCATCGGGTTGAACTATGCCGATCATGCAAAGGAAACCGGAGCGCCACCGCCGCCGGAGCCGGTACTCTTTTTCAAGTCCACAACCGCTTTATGCGGGCCCAACGATCATTTGGTGATCCCCAGAAATTCAAAAAAAACCGATTGGGAGGTAGAGCTGGCTTTGGTGATTGGGAAAAAAGCCTCTTATGTTTCAGAGGAAGAAGCCCTGAATTACGTGGCAGGCTATTGCCTGCACAACGATGTCAGCGAACGGGAATTCCAGATGGAAAGAAACGGCACCTGGGACAAAGGAAAGGGCTGCGACACGTTTGCCCCGATGGGCCCTTTTTTGGCCACCAAAGATGAAATTAAAGACGTCAACAACCTGCGCCTCTGGTTGAGCGTGAACGGAAAAACGATGCAGGACGGGAACACCGCCGATCTCATTTTCCAAATTCCTTTTTTGATTTCTTACGTCAGCCAGTTTATGACCTTGCTGCCCGGCGATGTGATCTCCACCGGCACACCGGCAGGCGTAGGCCTGGGAATGAATCCCCAGGTTTATTTAAAGCCCGGCGATGTGGTGGAATGGGGCATTGATGGCTTGGGAACGGCCCGGCAAAACGTTGTGGCTTATGCACCCTGACGGCCCCAGCACGTTGGGCAGTTTGATTGGATAAGAGGAGGGAGAGCCGGATGATGACATTGGAAGAAGTTGTCAATGCCGTAGCCTTTTTATTGTCGGACCTATCCGGTCAGGCATCCGTGCAGACGGAGGCAATGACACCTGGACAGGGCTTGGGTTGCGCAAAATTATTAATCATCCAAATGGATGGTTTGAAACCAACAGGCCTTGAAAAAGGGTTCGGGGATTTTTTTATCTTCATAATAGCTTAAAATCACCCCATCCTCAAACCTCAATTTTCGTTATGCTGAAAACAGCCGACCTTATTGTTTTTTTGATCTACTTTATCCTGGTGGCTTCCTACGGGATCTGGATCTACAGAAGGAAAAAACACATTAAAGAAACCTCCGTCGATTTTTTCCTGGCCGAAGGATCGCTCACCTGGTGGGCTATCGGGGCCTCACTGATTGCTTCCAATATTTCGGCGGAGCAATTCATCGGCATGTCGGGCAGTGGCTTCAAATTGGGTTTGGCCATTGCCGCTTATGAATGGCTGGCGGCGGCCTCTCTGATCATTGTGGCCGTGTTTTTCATGCCCATTTATTTAAAGAACCGCATTTTCACCATGCCGCAGTTTTTAAAAACACGGTATAATGAAACAGTGGCCTTGATCATGGCCATCTTCTGGCTGTTTTTGTACGTGACGGTAAACCTTACTTCCATATTGTATCTGGGAGCCATTGCCATTAATAACCTGGCCGGTGGGGCCCATTTTCATTTGGTCATGATCGGGCTGGCCGTTTTTGCCCTCATCATCACGCTGGGTGGGATGAAGGTGATCGGCTACACCGATGTGATCCAGGTGGCAGTTTTAATCATCGGCGGATTTGTTACCAGCTACATTGCCCTTACGCTGGTATCGGACCATTTTGGGTATGGAAAAAACTTATTGGCCGGGTTTAATGCCCTGTTGGAAAAAGCCCCCGGGCACTTTCACATGATCTTTGAAAAGCCTAAGGAAGGCGCTGCCCCCGAGCATGTTTCGAATTACCTGGATCTACCGGGTGTTTCCATGCTGATTGCCGGCATGTGGATCGCCAATTTGAATTACTGGGGGTGTAATCAATACATTACCCAACGGGCTTTGGGGGCGGATTTAAAAACAGCCCGAACGGGAATTTTGTTTGCTGCTTTTTTAAAGTTGCTGATGCCGCTGATTGTGGTGTTGCCCGGCATCGCGGCGTATGTTTTATACCAAAACGGGGCCTTGCAGCAGGAGATGTTGACGAACGGCCAGTTGCGGTCGGATAATGCCTATTCGGCCATCCTTACGTTTTTGCCTACCGGTTTAAAGGGCTTGTCGGTGGCGGCTTTAACGGCGGCCATCGTGGCCTCGCTGGCCGGAAAGGCCAACAGCATCTCCACTATTTACACACTGGATATCTACAAAAAATACATCAAAAAAGATGCTCCCGATAATCGATTGGTGTGGATCGGAAGAGTGGCCGTTATTGTTTCGCTGGTCATCGCCATCATCGTCAACTGGAAAGACACCCTGGGCATAGGCGGGGAAGGCGGGTTCATCTTCATTCAAAAATATACCGGTTATATTTCTCCGGCCATTTTTGCGGTGTTCCTGCTTGGATTTTTCTGGAAAGGGGCCACCGCCCGGGCGGCCATAGCCGGCATTGTGGGCGGAGTGGCCTTAATGGTTCTTTTCGACAAGTTCTTACCGGGAATATATCCGGAAACGCCCTTGTATACCGCTTTTTTGAACGCCCAGGGGGTGTATGAAATTCCCTTCCTGGTCAGCATGGGCTGGGTATTTTTCTTTACGGTGGTTTTGATGGTTGTCATCAGCCTGCTGGACAAGGAAGGGCGTAGAAACGTAGATGCGCTGAACGTAGATGCCCGTATGTTCCGCGTAACGCCGGGAGTGCTCACCATGATCATCATCATCCTTGGCATTTTGCTGGCACTTTATATCCGGTTCTGGTAGCACGGGTTGCGGATCGAACAAAAAATCCCTATCGGTACCGGTAGGGATTTTTTTATGGCTGTGCGTGGCGAAGAGCCAGACATGCTATCCCTTTCTGTACGCTGGGCAAAGTGTGGTGCTTCATTTGCAGGAGAACATAAAAGTAAGCCGCAGAAACATGCTGATAAAACCGACAGAACAACCCCAACTGGCAAATAAGTTTGCTGTGCTGATGTGCTGGATGAACAACCGGCAACTTTTTGACGGTAACAAATACGTACTCCGGCACGGCAGTAGAATAAAAGCGATTGGAAAGCAAAGGGAATCTGGTAAAGTCACTATAAAAACGGCAGAGCCTTTGTTGTTTGATTCGTATCCCCAACTCTTAACAAATGAAGTCGTCCTACTCATCGATCAAACCCGTCACCTGACTATGGGCACCTGCCCGATTTTGTAAAACCATTTTTTATGAGCGAAGCAATTTTTATTAACGAACTGGTAAACAACAAACTGAAAACAGCACAGAAATTTCCGGACAAAGCCATTGCCGAGCTTTTTGTGGATGATGTTTTTCGCTTTCTTTTTATTGGAAGCGTCAATGACATAACCCATGCTGTGATATTGGAAAAACACCGGCAGTTGAAAATTGCATTTGCTTCCCTGGTTTCTCAAACGGAAAAACAAGAAGCCGCGGTTAAAAAACATACGGCTGATTTTTTTTATCAGCTTCCCTTGATTTATAAGGCCTTGCTGCTGGACGCCGAGGCGATCTTAAATTTTGATCCGGCCGCGCAAAATTTATCGGAAGTAGTTGTGGCTTACCCCGGCTTTTATGCCACGGCAATCCACCGTTTGGCGCATCAGTTGTGGGGGCAGGGAATTAAATTATTGCCGAGGTTGTTCAGCGAACATGCCCACAGTAAAACCGGCATTGACATTCATCCCGCCGCCCAAATTGGATCGGCCTTTGCCATTGATCACGGAACGGGAATTGTTATTGGCGAAACAACGGTTATCGGCAATCATGTTAAAATCTACCAGGGCGTAACCCTGGGCGCTTTGAACGTTGTCAAGTCGCAGGCAACCACCAAACGGCATCCCACCATTGAAGACGAAGTGGTGATTTATTCCGGCGCCACCATACTGGGCGGCGATACGGTAATTGGCAAGGGCAGCATTATCGGCGGCAATGTCTGGCTAACCCATGGCGTGCCTTCCAATTCGGTTGTGTACCACAAAAGCGAAATAAAAATAAAAGACAAAGACCCTTTTCCTGAACCACTCAATTTCATCATTTAAAATAAAAAACATGAAAGCAAACAATATTTTGGAAACCATTGGAAACACACCCCATGTGCGTTTGAGCAAAATTTTTCCGGAGCACGACGTATGGATCAAGCTGGAAAAAAACAATCCAGGCGCCAGCATTAAAGACCGCATTGCGCTGGCAATGATCGAGGATGCGGAGCAAAAAGGCATTTTGAAAAAAGACAGCATGATCATAGAGCCTACTTCGGGCAACACTGGTATTGGGCTGGCGCTGGTGGCAGCCGTAAAGGGCTATAAATTGATTTTGGTCATGCCCGAAAGCATGAGCGTTGAACGCCGGAGGCTGATGTCGCTGTTCGGTGCTGAGTTTGTGCTGACCCCCCGGGAAAAAGGCATGAAAGGAGCGAT
>JAEVYV010000389.1 GCA_023392575.1 Bacteroidota bacterium
CTCCACGGCTTCATCCAGGTTGTAGTGCGAAATATGCTTTTCCTTTCGCAGTGCATTCAAGACAAGTACCTTACTGCCCCGGATTTTTTCCTTTTCCTGCTCCTCAATCCGGTTGGCATCGGTGATGTAGGTAAAGGAACCAAAGCGAAAACCAAAGACCGGCATTTTTAAATGCCAGACCTGAATGGGAGTAATGGCCAGATCTCCAATAGCAAACGGTTCCAGGCCAATGGTATTCAATTCCAAGTTGGGCACGCCGGGGTATTTTTTATCGGCAAAAGCATAGGCAAAATCCCGCATCAGGGCATCGAGGGTCATTTGATTGGCGTAGATCTGCATGGGCTGCTCCTGAAAAAAATTAAATGCCCGAACATCGTCCAGCCCTGCAATATGGTCTTTGTGCGGATGGGTGAACAAAACCGCATCCAGGTGTTTTACCTCTTCCCGCAGCATTTGGTAGCGGAAATCCGGAGTGGTATCCACCACCAAAGTGGTATTGGGAGACTGGACCATAATGCTGCTGCGGAGACGTTTGTCTTTTTTATCCACAGAAGTACATACCGCACAGCTGCAGGCAATCATGGGAACACCGCTGCTGGTGCCGGTTCCAAGAAAAGTAATCTTCAGTTTGGGATAGCTCACCGTTTACAAAAGTAGTTGATTGGTTAAATGGTTGCTTTATCGGGCCGCCTGCTTCTCAACCAATCAACCCTCCTCTCCTCCACCATTTGCAGCGTGGTGGCGCCCCATGATGTCTTCGAACACCTTGCGGCTTTCGGGGCTCAGTGCATCGGCATCAATTTTTAATTGCGGGAGCAACTCGATCAATGTATTGATGCGGCCTTCCAAGGGCAGGAACTTATTCAACACCACCACTTTTTTATCTTCCAGAATGCAAAAACCGCTCTGAAACGTGCCGCGTTCGTACCGAAGAATATAGCCCATTTCTTCGGTTACTTTTTCAATCTTGTTTAAAGTTGTCTGCGTGTATTTCATTAGGAATGAAAAATCTAAAATTTAAAATGTAAAAATAACTACTTCCCCTCTTGCATTACTTACTCACCATCTGCACCACCGGCACAATCATTTCTTCTAAACTCACCCCGCCGTGCTGAAAAGTGTTTTTGTAATAGTTGACATAATGGTTGTAGTTATTCGGATAGCATAAAAACACATCTTCTCCTGCAAATATGTACGATGAATTGATCGTTGGGCTGGGCAACCCGCCTTCTTTAGGGTCCCGGAAAGCCAGCACTTCTTTGGGATCGTAATTCAAATTCCGCCCGTGCTTGTACCGAAGGTTGGTGGTGGTTTGCTTATCGCCAATGACCTTCACCGGCGTTTTTACCCTGACGCTTCCGTGGTCGGTGGCCAAAATGATTTTGATGTTCTTATCGGCAATCTTTTTCAAAGCCTGGTACAAGGGCGAATGCTCGAACCAGGAAGCGGTAATGCTTCGGTAGCTGACTTCATCGCCGGCCAGTTCTTTTAAAACCTCCATTTCGGTTCGGGCATGAGAAAGCATGTCCACGAAATTGTACACAATCACATTGAGGTCGTTGGACAAAAGGTTGTGCACGTTGTTTACCAGATCCAGGCCGGCCTGGTTGTTCAAAACCTTGGTATAAGAGGTGCGCAGATCCGCTCTGCCCAGGGCCTTCATCTGGGCCTTGAAAAAATCTTCTTCGCTCAGGTTTTTTCCGCCTTCCTCGTCGTCGTTCTTCCATTGCTGGGGAAACCGCTTTTCAATGTCAATGGGCAGCATGCCGGCAAAAATGGCATTGCGGGCATAATGCGTAGCAGTAGGCAAAATGCTGTAAAACGTATCTTCTTCCACCAGCCGGAAGCTTTCCAGAAAAACCGGCATGATGGTGCGCCACTGGTCAAAGCGCAGGTTGTCGATCAACACAAAAAAGGCAGGCGTGCCTTTTTCCACGGCCGGCAACACTTTTTCCTTCAGCAGGGTATGCGACATGACCGGGCGGTCCCGGTTTTTTTCCTGCAACCACGAAGTATAGTTCTTTGAAATAAATTTAAAAAACTCCGTATTGGCTTCGTTTTTCTGGGTTTGAAAAACCTCCTGCATTTCGGGGCTGTCGCTGCGTTGCAGGCTCAGCTCCCAATGCACCAGTTCTTTGTAAATGCCCATCCATTCGTTGTAATTGGGGCTGCTGTTCAGCGCCATGAACAGGTTGCGGAACTGCTGCTGGTAAGCCGAGGTTGTTTTTTCGGCCACCAGCCTTTTGTTGTCAATGATTTTTTTTAGCGACAACCACACCTGATTTGGATTGACCGGCTTAATGAGGTAATCGGATATCTGGCTCCCAATGGCTTCGTTCATCAGGTTCTCGGTTTCGTTCTTGGTAATGAGCACCACGGGAATTTGGGCGTTCACCTCCTTGATCTTAGCCAGGGTTTCCAAACCGGTAATGCCGGGCATGGTTTCGTCAATCAAAACCACATCCACAATATTGTCCTTTATGTAATCGATGGCATCAAAGCCATTGGTCAGGGTTTGAACGTTGTAGCCTTTGTTTTCCAAAAAAATTTTCTGCGATTGCAAGCTTTCGATCTCGTCATCCACCCAAAGAATTTTTGCCTGGCTCATAATTTAATTTGTCGTTTCGTGTTTCGTATTTTTTGAATTTGGCTACCGGCTTTTGTCCTTCCATATCCTGCCTGTTGTCCCAATAGCTATCCGGACTCACTTCTGCGTTCGGTAATTCCATTGCCCTGCCGGTCTCCATCTGTCTTCTGTTTATAGCAAATAAACTTTCGTAAGCTAACAAATTTACTTACGATCAGGACATGTAATTTTGAAGCTCCGGAATAATTAACACTAAGCACTTACGCATGGCCTATGTTCGCAAGATCATCAACGACCCCGTCTATGGATTTATAACAATCGACGACCCGCTGATTTTTGAAATCATTTCCCACCCTTTTTACCAACGGCTGCGCCGCATTCACCAAATGGCCTTTGCCTCACTGGTTTATCCGGGCGCCGTTCACACCCGCCTTCATCATTCCCTGGGCGCTTACCACCTGATGGGGCTGGCATTAAACGAATTGCGCAACAAAGGCGTAGAGATCACCCGGGAAGAAGAACAAGGAGCCAAAATTGCCATTCTTTTGCATGATATTGGCCACGGGCCCTACTCCCACGCCCTGGAACGAAAACTCATCAAAGGCGTGCACCACGAAGATATTTCCACCCTTATTCTTCAACTGCTCAACGAGCAATTCAACGGACGGCTGCACACCGCTATTGAAATTTTCCGGGGCAATTACCCCAAACCGTTCCTGCACCAATTGGTATCGGGACAACTGGACGTGGACCGGATGGATTATCTGACCCGCGACTCGTTTTTTACCGGGGTTATTGAAGGGGCCATCGGCTACGACCGCATTTTAAAAATGCTGACCGTGCATCAGGGGCAGTTGATGATCGAAGAAAAAGCCATTTATACGGTGGAAAAATTTTTGGTTTCCCGCCGGTTGATGTATTGGCAGGTTTATTTGCACAAAACCGTGGTGGCGGCCGAAAAAATGCTGGTCAAGATCATTGAACGGGCAAACGAACTCATTGCCCACAACATTGAGCTGCAGGCTGCCTCGAACAACCTCAACTTTTTTTTAAAAGAACACCAACCCGACGGAAATTTTATAAAACACCTGGAAAAATTCACCCAACTGGATGATACCGACGTGATGTGCACCCTCAAAAACTGGTGCGGCCACCTGGATCCGGTCTTGAGCCGCTTGTGCCGGGGATTGGTGGACCGGAAACTATTAAAGATCAAATTTCAATCTGAACCGTTTGACCCGCTTTTAACAGAGGCCCTGCGCATGGATGTGGGCCAAAAACTCAATATTTCAAAGGAAGATGCGGCCTATTTCGTATTTACCGGGGAAGCCGTGAACACCACCTATAACCCGCTGGATGAGCACATTCAGATTTTGTACAAGGAAGGAACCGTGTCGGATATCTCAAAAGTAGACAATGCTTTAATCCATCAGCAGGTTTCTGCACCGGTTAAAAAATATTACCTTTGCTTCCTTCGATAGAAGGGAAAAAGTTAAAAGTTAAAAGTCAAAAAAACCACGCAGAAAACTGTTCTTTTGACGTTATGGTTGAGACCTTTGCACTTTCAACTTTGAACTTTAAATTCTGAACTTTACTATATGCAGTTTACCGCCGCCCAGATTTCTATATTGTTGAATGGGAAAATTGAGGGGAATGCCGACGCAACTGTTTCTTCTTTTGGAAAGATTGAAGAAGCGCAGGAAGGGCAGCTGACCTTTTTAGCCAACCCAAAATACGAGGACTTTCTTTATACCACCGGAGCTTCTATTGCCATTATCAACGAAAGCTACGAATTGCGGGAAGCGGTGAAGCCCACCCTGATCC
>JAEVYV010000078.1 GCA_023392575.1 Bacteroidota bacterium
GGTTTGCATCACGATAAACTGCAGGAATATGTTGTTGACTTTGACCAGCCAAATCAATGGCGGCATCTGGTGACCGGAGATGTTGTTTTTTCTGCCTTGGGCACCACCCTCAAACAGGCGGGAAGCAAACGGGCCCAATACAAGGTGGACCATACCTACCAGTATGAATTTGCACAGGCGGCGGCACAGAACAATGTGCCGGTTTATGTGTTGGTTTCTGCGGCAATGGCCAGTGTGCACTCTAAAATTTTTTACTCCCGTATGAAAGGCGAACTGGAACGGGACATCAAAGGATTGCCGTTTTCTTATATACACATCATTCAACCCGGCATACTGGTGGGCGAACGAAACGAAAACCGGATGGGGGAAAAGCTGGGCATCAGAATAATTCGGTTTTTAAACAGCATGGGTATTGCCAAAAAGCAAAAACCCATTGCTGCCGATATCGTGGCCCAGGCCATGATCAATGTTTGTTTTGCAAAGAACCAACGGGTAAGTGTGTATAGCCTGCTGGAGGTGTTCAAGGCTGCGCAAACACCAAACCTCAAGTCTTAGTGGGTGTATACCATTCCAAAGCTTTCGGCCGCTAATACATCCTGCCATTGTTGAATCAATCGTTTGTAGGCCATGCCTGCCGGCGCAATCTTTCTTTCCAAATCGTACAAGCCCACTTCGTGAATGCGGCCGTTGTCTTCCCGTAGGGCCGTATCCCAATCTACCTGGTGGGTAAGGCTGTACCAGGTAAATCCTACAATGGGTACACCGTCTTGTTTCAGACGGTGCAGGTTGGCCCACTGTCGATACAGCCAGTTTACGGAGTCCGGCATTTTCATATTGGTTTCGGTGTGCATGATGGGCAGTTTGTACCGGTTGTAGTACTGGTGTGTGATCACATAATAACCAAACACTTCTCCCGATGCCTCGGTGGTGCCGTTGGGCAGAACCAGGTGTTCGTTGGTTGCATAGTAATCGTTGCCCATGATGCACCGTGCTTTTACCTGGTTGTGTTCAAACCAATAATAATCGCCAGGGGTCATGCCGTTTTCCCGCAGGTATTCGTACATCTGTACGGAGATGGGGTAACCATAGGTAAGGTCCAAGGCCAGGAACCGCTTTCGGTTCAGGAAGTTGGCCCGCTTCTGCACTTCGGGCCGCATGGGGTGAAAATATTCCGAGGATTCGCTTTGAATAAAAATGGCATCCGGCCGCACCCGTAAAATGGCATGCATGGCCAAAACATTGCCCTTGCACAAATGTTTTAGTGCGGTAACAAAGGCCCGGTCGCTCTGCAGCCTTTCGTTCCACCAGCCGTATTGTGCCGAAAACATGGCCGTGATAAAGATCTCGTTGATGGGGGTATACAATTGCAAATGCGGAAACCTTTCGGCAAAGGCGCCGGCATAATCCGCAAAAAGCTGGGGAAAATCGGGGTTTTGAAAATTGCCCATCCAGTCCGGTACGCCAAAATGCAAAAGATCAACAATCGGGGTGATGCCCATTTCCTGCAGCTTGTGAAAGGTCATGTCGGAAAACTCCCAGTCGTACTTGCCGGGCGCCACATGCGTTTTGTAATAGGGCGGCCCGTATCTTAAAAATTCGATCCCCTGTTCTTTGGTCAATTGAAAATCCAGTTCCCAGTTTTTATAATGACAACATTTTTCCATTTCATCAACCCGCTTGGTTGAGCCATCGGGTAACTGGATGGTGGGATAACTGTTTTCAATGCCTGTAGCAAACATGAATTTGCTGCCCAGATTCATTCGCGTCATACACAACAATTATGCTTTAGTGTATACTAAAGTGGTGCCATGAATTTTAGGGAGCGGTCAAGACCGTTTCAATTAGCCGGAACGGTTTACATTCCCTTATTGATCTACGGAGATGTGTTTGGCCAGCAAATTGGCCAGGTTCTTTATATCTACAGGCTTGGTCACCACATCCTCCACAAGGCAGTCGCCTACTCGTGCCCGGGTGGTTGAATGCGGATCGACCAACAAGATGACCTGGGAGCGTTGTTCCCGGATGATGTGTTTGCATACATCGTATTCGTTAAACCCCTGCATGTCCGGATTGATCAGAACAATCTGCGGCCGTAACCGGATGGCGCTCGGTATAAGGTCGGCGGCATTGTCAATGGTATCTACATCATAGCCCTCGTTTGCCAGGCTGTCTTCCATTTCATTTAAAAAGGCGTAATCGTGATCGCAGATCAGAACTGTTCCTCTGTTTTCCATTTTGTAGGTTTTAGGGTGAAAATTATATAGTGGTATTGCTAAATTAACGCAACCCCGATCAAAAACGAACGGCTGAGGCGCTATAAATTCCTTACTTGTTTTCGATAAAAAAGTGCAGGAATAATAAAGATCTTTTGCAGATAGGTTTTGGGTTTTTGTTTTATTGTATAATAGCAACGACTTTGCCAGGTTGCATGCTTTTTTAGTTTAATTGGAGGTTCGTCCGGATCAAATGCGCCGAAGCCTGATGGCCGGCTGAGGCTTTCCCTACAGCTTGAGCCCTCTGGCTGCAACCATTCAATGTTTAAACCCAGAGCGGTCGGTTTGTGCGAAGCTGACTTGCTGTTCTGTAGAAGTTGTGTTTGTTTTCATCATTCAATAAGTTTGGGTATGATCTCCTTTACCACTACTATCATGAAATTTGGCCAGCAAGGTGAAAAAACCGGCTGGACCTACATTCTTATTCCGGCCGAATGGGCGCAAAAGCTTTATCCGGCCAATAAAAAATCATTTAGGGTAAAGGGCAAGTTGGATCAATACCCCATTAAAGCCGTTGCCCTGCTGCCCATGGGAGAAGGCGATTTTATCATGCCGCTCAATGCCACCATGCGCAAAGGCATCAAAAAGCAAAAAGGCGCAGCCCTGCACGTGCAGTTGCAGGTAGATACGGATGAAATAAAACCTTCTGCCGAATTTTTAGAATGCCTGGCCGATGAACCCGTGGCCCTGGCCAATTTTACAGGCCTGCCCAAAGGCCATCAGAACTATTTCAGCAAATGGATAGAGAGTGCCAAAACCGATGCTACCAAAGCCAAACGAATTGCTCATGCCGTTCGTTTTCTTTCTTTAGGCGCCAGTTTTGGTGAGATGATCCGGGCGTTGAAAAAAGAAAAAGAAGGTCAGTAAACGTTCATCATCAATACGGAATCTTAAACCGAGTTGTCGGTTCTTTCTGCCGTTCCTGTCCGGTCGCTGCCCGCCAAACGGTCGGCTCCTGTTTCGTGCAGGTCGTCACTGGAAACAGATAGGGAATCATCTTTTGTAGGATCAACTGTTCTGTCGTGCCTGGCCTCTTCAGGCGTTTGCAAAGTGCTGTCCGGGGTCAGGTAAATGGGGATTGGTTCATTGCCCGCATTCGAGGCCAGCCGGCTATCGTTGGTCTCATTTGGCTGAGTGCTTTTTTTATTTTCTTTCATGATAAAATGTTTTTTGAAATGATCAGGCGTCTTCCCCATCGGTAATCTGAGAGCCTACTGCGTTTTCGATTTCCCGGTTTTCCCTGTCTGTTTCCTCTTTGCCGGGTGGGATGTTTTGATTTGCCCTTGGGTTGGGGTTTTGTGCCAGGGACTGAGCGCCGGGGTTGGTTGCAGCTGGCTGCGGAGGTTTTTCTTCCCGATCGTTTTTCATAAACTTCTTTTGGGCAAAAGGGAAAAATCTTATGCCAGAAGCTGAAATTTGTTGCCGAAACATAGATCTATGCCTACCGTTCATTTAGTGGTTAAAGGAAAAGTGCAGGGTGTGTTTTACAGAGCCTCCGCCAGGGAAGTGGCCGAGGAGTTGCAGCTCACCGGCTGGGTAAAAAATACGATTGAAGGAAACGTGGAAGTTTTGGTAACGGGAAGCGAAGAGCATTTGGAGAAATTTATTGGCTGGTGCCGGCAGGGACCTGCCCGGGCTGTAGTGACTGAGGTGCAGATTACTGTAAAAACTGAAGAAGCCTTTGATCGGTTCAGGGTATTGCGCTGATCGGTATATGTGAGCGGCCGTTAGAGCCGAAATAATGGCCCTCGTTGCAAATCTTCTATTTACAGATAAGTTCGCTTGCCCACATCCTTGCTCATTCTGTTGAAGAGTATAGCAAAAATTACCCAAAGAAAAATTGGTCAGCTTTAAGAAAGTCCGGCATCATTTTGTTGTGACTGCCTTACCAACACAATTGTTAACCTTTTAAAAAGTA
>JAEVYV010000152.1 GCA_023392575.1 Bacteroidota bacterium
CGTCAAGCTTTATGGTAACCCAATCAGCAGTAACAAACGCCAGCAAGGGCAGTAAGCACAGTGCAATTAGTGTTTTTCTCATCGTGCGGTTTTTAGTTAGAGGTTTGTTGTTTCGGCTTGCAAGATGATACCCCGATCCATAGGATGCAAGGAAAAGCCAATAAAAATTTATTTGCTTTCGTCCACCATTTCCAGCCCCCAGTCCTTTCCTTTTTTTACCGCGGGTACGCCATCCACCAGCCACGCTGCCGGTTTCTCTCCCTTTAACAGCCAGTCGAAATACTGTTGCTCACGCATTTGGATATCCTTGCGGTTTTTTCGTTCCACCAGGTTGTGCGCCTCGCCGTTGTAATTCAGCATCCACACTTTCTTTCCCAGGCGGCGCAGGGCGGTAAAGTATTCAATGCCCTGGTACCAGGGCACAGCGCCATCGGCATCGTTGGCCATAATGACCACAGGGGTTTTTACCTTGTTCAAGTGGAAGAAAGGAGAATTTTCTATGTACAGATCAGGGCGCTCCCAGGGCGTAGCTCCAATGCGGCTCTGGCCTTTTTCGTATTGAAACTGGCGGTTGTTGCCGCTCTCCCACCGGATCCCGCCATAAGCACTGAACATATTCACCACCGGGGCGCCGGCCCAGGCGGCCTTAAACATATTGGTTGCCGTAATGAGATAAGCGACCTGGTAGCCTCCCCAGCTTTGGCCCTGAATGCCAATGTTTGCAGCATCCACCCATTTCTTTTTGCTTAAAGCTTGTGCCCCGCTTACGATATAGTTGTAGGCGTCTTTCCCCGGATGGCCCCTGGTATAGCTGATGTCCGGTGCAAATACCAAATACCCGCGGCTTACAAAAAACGAAATATTCAACCGGCTGGGTGTAGGCGCCGGGGCAATGTAATTGTACAAGCCATCGCTTAGCTTTTCGTAGAAGTAAATAATCATGGGGTACTTCTTCGTGGAATCAAAATCTTCCGGTTTGTACAAAATACCGGTTGCCGGTTTGCCGTTGAAAGCCTTCCAGGTATATAATTCCGCAGTTCCCCAGTTGTACAACGATTGTTGCGTGTTGGTAAAGGTCAACTGGGTTTCCTGCTCCACGGAAGCAAGCGATTTGTGGGTGTCCTGTCCCTGAGGAATTCCGTTTACATACAGATCCGGCGACTGCACATAATTTTCCTTTGTATAAATAAACCTGGAGACGGATTTTGCCTTGGCTAACTGCCCAAAGCTGTATTCGCCAAAAACAAAGGTTTTCAGTGCCAGCTGATCAGAAAGCTGGCCATAGAGGTAGCCGTTCTTTTTTGTAAGCTGATTTTGCACCCGGAAATAAACAGGCTGATGGGCTTTTACAAACCGCTCCTCCTCATTCAGCCGCACATAGCGGAAAACATCTTTCGACGTCCGTCCCCGGATGGTGATATTGACGGGCAGCGCTTTTCCGGTTGGATCGACCTTCCACACATCGTAGCGATCATAAACATACACGGCAGAATCGCCTTCGTGCCAGCCCATTACGCCATAGGGATTGGGGTCATCCGGTGTGTCGTTCTCTTCGTTGTACAAGGGTACTTTAATTTTTTCGGTAATGTTCTTCAGGGCCTTGCCGTCCCAGGCAAAATAGTTTCTTGCTTTGTTATCATAAAGCAAAACATACTTGCCGGCAGCGGAGGGGTAAATGCCGCCATCATGATTTTTTTTGATCAGGATTTTACTACCGGTTTTTACATCCACGGCATACACGTCTTTTTTGGTGGCGCCCGACCACTGCGCCTCTACCCTTCATCCGGTATCGGTTACCGCCACAAATACATCGCCGTCGCCCTCAACGGTTTGAATGATATTGGGCAGCCCTTTCGATCCAAGCTGCTCCATTTTGTTTTGCCCAAAATCATACACCGCCAGGTAGCTTCGTTTCAGTTCGTTATTGAGTTGCGACAATTGCTGCGTTTGCAGATAATCGTCTTTGTAATTCCAAATGTCCAGCTTCACCAGGTCCATCTCAATCAGCGAAGTGTCCTTGGGTACAGGAATGGGCGCTGTTCCAAACAACAGCCTGTTGCCGCTCTTGCTGAAACGCACTGCTCCATGCTCGCTGATGGTCATTCCCAACTGCATGCCTTCGGTATGCTTATCAATCCACAGATTGGCGCTGTCATCCCCGGCCTGATAGAGGTAAAGTGCATAAAATTTTTGCAGGGGCTTGGCGGCGGTGTCTCTTTCGGCAACAAAGGCAATTTTTTTCCCGTCCTCTGTCAAAGCAAAACTCCTAAAGTCATTGCCCCCTTTTAAAATGGTATCCAGCTTTTCGGTTTTTAAATCATACAACACAACGGCGTTGGCACGCAAAGAATCCTTGGCGGATTTGGAAACTTTCAACAGCAGTTTTTGGCCAAAGTCGTTAAAGAAATAATCACTAACGTTTTTAAACACCCGGTCTTTGCCGCTGAGCAAATGACGCAACACCAGATCGCTTCCCTCACCGGCTGAAGCAGAAGAAGCCGGCTCGTCCTCGGCATCCAACCCGTCGCGATTGCCGCCCTTTAGGTTTTTGAGTTCTTGCACCAGCAATACCAGGGAGTCAATCGTTTTCTTCAGGCTGTCGGCGGATTTTTGCGCAGGCGCCTGCCTGGAAGCGGCGGGCTCTTTTTCTTTATGATACGCCAGCCAGCCGGCGGCTTTCTCGGGCATTTTATACGACCGCACCTTGGGCATTTTCAAAACCCCGTCCTTGCCCAGTTCCACAATGCCGATGGAGTCTTTGGGAAATTCTTCGGGCTTTTTCTTTTTGATCCGGGCGTCCCGGGTATCCTTGTAAATGGGTTTTATTTTAAAAACCACATAGCGATTGTCTTCGGTAATCCGGGCATTATACCCCCGGGGAATTTGCTTTTTGTAATTGCCGTCCGTTGCCTGAATGTACAAATCGGCATCTCCTTCCTGAGGGGTAACGGTGTACACTACCCATTTTCCGTCGTTGGAAATCATTCGTTCGCCAATGCTTTGCCAGCCGTCATAAACCGTGTGGTCCAAAGGCTTTTTTTGAGCGAGAACAAGCATTGGTGAAAACAAAAAAAACAGTGTGCAAAACTTTTTCATATAATGATGGCTTGAAAATTAAAATTAAAGGAATCTGTTAGTTCAAATGCTGACCGGCGTCATTTAGTCATTCTTCATTTTGATTTTGGCACTGGTTCTTAGCAGCCGCACCATATGAAAAGCCACCGCCAGCGCAATCAAGGCAAAGCCTACATAAAACCACCTACTCAGGTTTTTGTTTTCATGATAAATCACAAAAGCCAGAATGATTCCATAAATAGGCTCCAGCGTCAGGGTGAGGTTCATGGTAAAAGCGGATATTTTTTTTAAGGAGCGGATGTACAAAAAAAAGGTCATGATGGTACAAACCCAGCTTAGCACTACCAGCCAGAACCAATCCATGGCCTGGGGTATGTAGTGTTTCTCCGGAAAGTAATATTGATACACCGGCAGCAGCAGGCTTAATCCAATAAAACCGCCCGTGAGCTGGTAGAGGGTAATTTGCTCGGGCTGGTAGCGGTCAACTATTTTTTTATTGAGCACAGAAACAATGACGGTGAGCAGGGCAGAGAGCAATCCAATGATGATGCCAATGGAAAACGCAAGGTGGGTGTTGTAAATAATGACAATGCCGGCTATGGCAAAAAGCCCCAGAAAAATTTCGGCGGGGTCAAAGCGCTTTTTTAAAAAAACCGGTTCAATGATGGAGGCCAAAAGGGCCGAGGTAGACAACGTGGTCAGGGCGATGGTGATGTTTGCATACTTGATGCTGCCGTAAAAGCAAACCCAATGCAGGGCCTGCGTCAGCCCAATGCAGCCAATAAAAAAAACCGACCGGAGCGGCAGCTTCCGGATCTTTTTTAAAAAGAAATACAACACCCAAAGCGAAACCGCCGTAATCAGCAGCCGGTACCACACCAGCCAGGTTTGATCCAGAGTGATCACCCTGCCCAGCACTCCGGTAAATCCCCATAAAAAAACAGCGGCATGCAACTGCAACAAAGCCTTTCTCATGGCATCAAAGAAACGGAAAAAGGCGCTGACAAATTCATTGATCGATATGGAATGATGCGAAGCAGGTTTGGGACAGAGAAGATTTTCGATTTTATTTATCGCCCCATGATTGCGGAACGCTTTTGCAAACCTGATTGGTTGGGTAGATATTTTACTGCGGTTTCGAAAGCCCGATCGGTTTTCCCGACTTACTCCGCCACCGGCGAGCCCACTTTGTTCTTCACCCTGCGCCGGTAATGGGTAAATAGGCTGTACCAGCGCAGTTTCAACACTCCTAAAATACCTTCCTTCACAATGCCCTTGCTCATTTTTGATTCGCCGTGTTTGCGGTCCTCAAATTGAATGGGCACTTCTTTTAGTTTGAAACCAAGCTTCCATACGGCAAACTTCATTTCAATTTGAAAGGCGTATCCCACAAAATGAATTTCATCCAGGTCAATGGTTTCCAATACCTCCCGTCGGTAACACATAAAACCGGCCGTTTGGTCCCGTACCGGCATCCAAAGGATCATCCGGGTATACAGCGACCCGCCTTTTGATAAAAAAATGCGGTCCCAGGGCCAGTTCTTGATTCCGCCGCCTTTTACATAGCGTGACCCAATGGCCACGTCGGCGCCGCCGCTCTTGCAGGCATCATACAAACGGGGAAGATCGGCGGGATTGTGGGAGAAGTCGGCATCCATTTCAAAGATGAACTCATAGCCTTTTTTAATCCCCCATTTGAATCCATGAATGTAGGCCGTACCCAGGCCCAGCTTGCCGCTCCGCTCTTCCAAAAAAACGGTGCCGTTGAATTGGGGCTGCAAGCTGCGAACCACATCGGCGGTACCATCGGGCGAGCCATCGTCAATGACCAGCACATGAAAGTTCTGATTCAGGTTGTAAATGGCTTGGAGTATGGCGCCAATGTTTTCCCTTTCGTTGTAGGTTGGTATGATAACAAGCTTCTCCAACTGTAATCAGAATTTTTTAAGCATAATGCGGGTGTACATTTCCGTCAGCTTCTGCTTGGTATTCATGGGGAACTCGCCTTTCATCATCCAGTCATAATATTGGGGCTCGGCTTTCAACACATCGGCAACGGGCCGGCCTTTGTGCTTTCCGAAATTAAAGACTTCCACACCCTTGTCGTCATAGGCAAAACGGCGGGCAAAATCAATGATTGAATCTTCGCCCACAGCTTTAACAATGGTGTCCACCGTATTGCCCAGTTGGGGGTACCGCTCAACCTGGGCCACAAGAATTTCTGCCGTAGCCGCTGCGTCCACTTCGGCACCGTGGGCTCCATCCAGGGATTTGTTGCAGTAAAACTTATAGGCAGCCGATAAGGTTCTTTGCTCCATTTGGTGGAAGATCTTTTGCACGTCCACCACCTTGCGGCCCTTCATGTCAAACTCTACGTCGGCACGTATGAACTCCTCCATCAGCAATGGAATATCCAGGCGGTAGGCGTTGTAGCAAGCCAGATCGCAGCCATCCAAAAACTGTTTTACCTCGTGAGCGGCCTGTTTGAACGTAGGCGCATCCTTCACCATTTCGTTGGTAATGCCGTGCAGGTCAATGCAAACCTGGGGAATGGGAATTTGGGGGTTAAAGATTTTTCTTTTTACGGAGCGGTTTCCATCGGGCAATATTTTTACCATGGCAATTTCCACGATGCGGTCGGTGGTAACATTGGTGC
>JAEVYV010000188.1 GCA_023392575.1 Bacteroidota bacterium
TGTTTGATCTGTTGTTTAGAACCACGGGCTCCACTATCCAGCATCATGAACACAGAATTGAAACCTTGCTTGTCGCTACTTAATTCGCGGATCAATGTTTCAGTAATTCTTGTATCCACACGTGACCAGATGTCAACGATCGCATTATAACGTTCGTTGTTAGTGATCAGTCCCATGTTATAGTTTTCCCACACTTCTTCAACTTCTGCTTTTGCATTATCCAAAAGCTCTTGTTTAATATCAGGAATGATCAGGTCATTAATAGAGAATGACAAACCACCCTGGAAGGCTGTGCGGAAACCCAATTGTTTGATATCATCCAAAAACTTAGCGGTTTTTGGAATGTTGGTGATGGTGATAATGTCACCAATGATCTCCCGAAGGTTTTTCTTGGTGAGCAGTGCGTTTACAAAACCAACTTCTTTGGGAACAAACTGGTTAAACAACACACGGCCAACCGTGGTATCAATCAATTTGTGACTCAACACGCCGTCTTCGTCGCGAACGTTGGTTTTCACCTTGATCCAGGCATGCAGGTCTACACGCTTTTCGTTAAAGGCGATAATAACTTCCTCTTCGCTATAGAAGGCTTTGCCTTCGCCCAGAACCTTCTCGGTTTCGGTAGACTTTCTTCCTTTAGAAATATAATACAGACCCAATACCATGTCCTGAGAAGGCAGGGTGATGGGCGTACCGTTTTGCGGGTTCAAAATATTGTGCGAAGCCAGCATCAACAATTGCGCTTCCAAAATAGCCGAATGGCTCAATGGAACGTGCACGGCCATTTGGTCACCATCAAAGTCGGCGTTGAAGGCCGTGGTAACTAGGGGGTGCAGTTGAATGGCCTTACCTTCTACTAACTTTGGCTGGAAGGCCTGAATGGATAAACGGTGCAGCGTTGGGGCACGGTTTAGCATTACCGGGTGGCCTTTCAAGATATTTTCCAGGATATCCCAAACCACAGCTTCTTTTTTGTCGACCAGTTTCCTTGCCGACTTCACTGTTTTTACGATACCTCTTTCAATTAATTTGCGAATGATAAATGGCTTAAAGAGTTCTGCCGCCATATCTTTCGGTAGACCGCACTCGTAGAGTTTCAACTCAGGACCCACCACAATCACCGAACGACCGGAGTAGTCCACACGCTTACCCAACAGGTTTTGACGGAAACGGCCTTGTTTCCCTTTCAGTACATCGGAAAGCGATTTCAAGGCACGGCCGCCTTCGGCTTTCACGGCGTTGGATTTACGGGAGTTGTCAATCAAGCTGTCCACCGCTTCCTGCAACATACGCTTTTCGTTACGCAGGATCACCTCGGGGGCTTTGATCTCCAACAAACGCTTCAAACGGTTGTTGCGGATGATCACCCGGCGATACAGGTCGTTCAAATCAGAGGATGCGAAACGGCCACCATCCAAAGGAACCAACGGACGCAACTCCGGCGGAATCACCGGAATGTATTGCATCACCATCCACTCGGGACGGTTGGAAATTCTTGTTTGGGCATCGCGGAACGACTCCACAACCGACAAACGCTTCAGCGCATCGGCCTTACGTTGCTGAGAAGTTTCTGTAGCGGCAGCATTACGCAGGTCAAAGGACAATTGATCCAAATCGATTCTTGCCAAAAGATCATGCACGGCTTCGGCGCCCATCTTTGCAATGAATTTGTTGGGGTCTTCATCGGGTAAATACTGGTTGTCTTTGGGAAGCGTATCCAGAATATCCAGGTATTCTTCTTCTGTCAACAAATCGCCGTAGTTCTGACCTTTATCGGTACGAATGCCGGGTTGAATAACCACGAAGCGTTCGTAGTAAACAATGGTCTCTAATTTTTTAGAGCTCATGCCCAGCAAATAGCCAATTTTATTGGGCAGGGATTTGAAATACCAAATGTGCACCACGGGCACCACCAGCTTGATGTGGCCCATGCGTTCGCGACGCACTTTCTTCTCTGTTACTTCCACACCGCAACGGTCGCAAACAATGCCTTTATAACGAATGCGCTTATACTTACCGCAGGCGCATTCATAATCTTTTACCGGGCCAAAAATGCGTTCGCAGAACAAACCATCACGTTCGGGTTTGTAGGTACGATAGTTAATGGTTTCAGGCTTCAGCACTTCCCCAAAGCTTTTTTCCAAAATGCTGTCGGGAGAAGCTAATCCAATCGTAATTTTTGAAAACGTTGGACGTGGACGATTGTCTCTTTTATTAAAAGCCATCTTTATTTAAGATTTAAGATGTAAGATTTAAAATTTGTGACTTTGTGAATGGTGAATGAGCGTCTGTTTATTGACCATCCACCATTGACATTCTCGGTATTAATCGTGGAATTTAAGATCCAATCCCAATCCTCTCAACTCATGCACCAACACATTAAATGATTCAGGAATACCGGCACGTGGCACGTTCTCGCCTTTTACAATGGCTTCGTACGTTTTGGCACGACCAATGATATCGTCGGATTTAATCGTCAACAATTCCTGAAGGATGTTGGAGGCGCCGTATGCTTCCAGAGCCCACACTTCCATCTCCCCAAAACGCTGACCACCGAACTGTGCCTTACCACCCAACGGCTGTTGTGTAATTAAGCTGTAGGGGCCGATAGAACGGGCGTGCATTTTATCATCCACCATGTGGTGTAACTTGATGATGTAAATAATGCCCACGGTTGCTTTCTGGTGGAAACGCTCACCGGTTTCACCGTCGTACAAATAGGTGTGCCCAAAGGAAGGCAGCTGCGCCTGCTCAATGTTTTTGGCGATATCTTCTACCGAAGCACCGTCAAAGATTGGTGTGGCAAAGCGTACTCCCAGTTTTTCACCGGCCCAGCCCAGTACGGTTTCATAGATCTGACCCAGGTTCATACGGGAAGGTACCCCCAGCGGATTCAGCACAATGTCCACTGGTGTGCCGTCTTCAAGGAACGGCATGTCTTCCTGGCGAACGATCTTGGCCACAATCCCCTTGTTTCCGTGCCGGCCGGCCATTTTATCACCCACTTTCAACTTACGTTTTACAGCAATGTAAACCTTGGCCAGTTTCAACACTCCGGCGGGCAATTCGTCCCCAATAGAGATGTTGAACTTTTCTCTCTTGTACCGTCCCAGTTCTTCGTTGTATTTAATGCTGTAGTTGTGCAGCAAAATGTTGATTTGGTTGTCTACCTTATCATCGCCTGTCCAACCCAGCGGATTCACGTTCATGTAGTCAATCTGGCTCAGGTTCTTTTGGGTGAACTTGGCGCCTTTGCCAATCAGCACTTCGCCAAAATTGTTGCTAACACCTGCAGAAGCTTTTTCCTTCAGCAAGGTTTGCAATTTATCCAGCAATACTTCCATCAGGTCGGCCACATTCTTTTCATGGATCTTATCCAGTTTTTCCAATGCGGCTTTCTCCCGAACTTTTGCATTCTTATCTTTCTTGGCTCTTTGGAAGAGTTTTTTGTTGATCACCACACCTTCTACTCCGTTTGGCGCTTTCAAAGAAGCGTCTTTTGCATCGCCGGCCTTGTCGCCAAAGATGGCACGCAACAGTTTTTCTTCAGGTGTTGGATCGGATTCTCCTTTGGGAGTGATCTTACCGATCAAAATATCGCCTTCCTTAATTTGAGCCCCAATGCGGATGATACCGTTTTCGTCCAGATCCTTGGTTGCTTCTTCCGAAACGTTGGGAATATCCGGCGTCAACTCTTCTTCACCCAGTTTTGTATCACGAACCTCCAGTTCATATTCGGAAATGTGAACGGAAGTAAACATATCTTCTTTAACGACCCGCTCAGAAATCACAATAGCATCCTCAAAGTTGTATCCTTTCCAAGGCATGAAGGCCACTTTCAGGTTCTTACCCAGTGCCAATTCACCATCCTTGGTTGCATACCCTTCGGTCAGGAAATCGCCTTCCTTTACCTTCTGGCCCTTCTTTACAGCGGGCTTCAGGTTGATGGAGGTTTCCTGGTTGGTTTTGATGAACTTGGTGAGCTTGTAAATAACCAAATCATCTTCGAAAGAAACCAGGCGTTGTTCCTCGTTTCTGTTATAGCGAACATGAATTTCGTTTGCATCCACAAACTCCACCACACCTTCGCCTTCCGCATGAATCTGGATCCGGGCATCACGGGCAGCCTTGCCTTCCAGACCGGTTCCCACAACGGGCACATCGGGACGTAACAGCGGAACCGCCTGACGTTGCATGTTCGATCCCATCAGGGCACGGTTGGCATCGTCGTGCTCCAGGAAGGGAATCAGCGACGCACTCAAACCCACAATCTGGTTGGGGGCAACGTCCATGTACTCCACTTCGTTTTTATCCAGGATGGGGAAGTCACCGGTTTCACGGCTTACAATCCGGTCTTCTGCAAAATTGCCTTTTTCGTCCAGCGGTGTGTTGGCCTGGGCAATTTTAGCCAGATCTTCTTCTTCCGCACTCAGGAAGGTCAGTTCTTTCATGTTCACTTTACCATTGTCCACCTTGCGGTAAGGGGTTTCGATAAAGCCCATTTCGTTGATCTTGGCATGTACGCAAAGCGTAGAGATCAAACCGATGTTGGGTCCTTCCGGAGTTTCAATGGTACACAAACGACCGTAGTGTGAATAGTGTACGTCACGAACCTCAAAACCGGCTCTTTCGCGGCTCAGACCACCGGGCCCGAGGGCGGAGATCCGACGTTTGTGTGTGATCTCGGAAAGAGGGTTGGTCTGATCCAGGAACTGAGACAATTGGGAAGTACCAAAGAAGGAATTGATCACAGAAGAAAGGGTTCTGGCATTGATCAGATCCACCGGTGTAAACACTTCGTTGTCGCGTACGTTCATTCGTTCGCGAATGGTGCGGGCCATACGGGCCAAACCCACGCCAAACTGGGCATACAACTGCTCCCCTACGGTACGAACCCGGCGGTTGCTCAGGTGGTCGATATCATCAATCTCGGCCTTACCATTGGTCAGGCGAACAAGATATTTGATGATTAAAATGATATCTTCCTTGGTTAGTGTTTTTTGATCTTTATCGGCATGCAATCCAAGCTTGCGGTTGATCTTATACCGACCCACTTCGCCCAGATCATAACGCTTATCAGAGAAAAATAATTTGTCAATAATACCTCTGGCGGTTTCGTTGTCCGGAGCATCGGCGCCGCGCAACTGGCGGTAAATCACCTGAACGGCTTCCAGCTCGGAGTTAGAGGTATCTTTATTTAAGGTGTTGTAGATAATGGCATAATCGCCGCCTACATCTTCTTTTTGCACAAACACCGATTTGATGTCCATTTCAGAAATGGTATCAATGGCTTCTTCATCCAAAATGGAATCCCGCTCAAGAATCACTTCGTTTCTTTCGATGGAAACCACCTCACCGGTATCTTCATCCACAAAATCTTCTACCCAGCTGCGCAACACACGGGCGGCCAGGCGGCGGCCCTCATATTTTTGCAGGGATTTTTTATCTCCCTTAACCTCATCGGCCATTCCAAACAACTCCAGAATGTCCTTATCGGTTTCATAACCAATGGCCCGAAGCAGGGTGGTTACCGGGAATTTCTTTTTACGATCGATGTATGCATACATCACGTTGTTGATGTCGGTTGCAAACTCCATCCACGCCCCTTTAAACGGAATTACCCGTGCCGAGTAAATCTTTGTTCCGTTGGGGTGAACAGACTGGCCAAAGAATACCCCGGGAGAACGGTGCAACTGAGAAACCACCACACGTTCCGCACCATTGATCACAAAGGTGCCGCGGGGGGTCATGTATGGGATGTTTCCAAGAAAAACGTCCTGAACGATGGTTTGGAAATCGATGTGTTCTTCATCGTTACAGCTCAGCCGCAGTTTTGCTTTCAAAGGAACCGCATACGTCAAGCCACGCTCCATACATTCCTCGATGGTATAGCGAGGGGGATCGATGAAATAATCAAGGAATTCCAACACAAAGATGTTTCGGGTGTCGGTAATCGGAAAATTCTCCTTAAACACACGGAACAAACCTTCAACGTTTCGTTTGTCGGGGGTAGTTTCTAACTGGAAGAACTCTTTAAAAGACTGGATCTGAACAGCAAGAAGGTCAGGGGTATCGGCAATGTTTCCTATTTTACCGAAGTTGACCCTTTGATTCGATGTTGTAGGCATATGAATAAAAACCGGTTTAATTTTTATTGACGGGCAAATCATTTACAGGCCTCTATTTCAACAGAAATAAAAGCTATTGTAACTGAACTATTTAAGCATGAAGTGCGACGTCAAAATGTTTTTGGCCAAAACTAAAAGGACTGCAAAAGTAAGGATTTAAGCTATACCAACAAGATTTTATTGCTCACAAAGATTGAGCCGAAATAGTTTTGACATTGCTTTAATACATTGTAACTTTTTGGCATGTCTATTAAAAAACTGGCAAAAGAGTACCTGGTTTTTAACAAAAGGGAAAGGATTGCGCTGGTGGCCTTGCTTGGCCCGGCGGTTGCTTTTTTTCTCTTTCCGCTGTTTTTTTCCACGCCGGCCGAGCCTTTGCCCATAAAAGAAAGGCTTGTACTAACGCAAACCTTTGATAGCCTGGAAAGCCGGCAGAACAGCACTGCCGGGAAGCGACCCGATACCGCCATAGCTTTTTACCAATACGAACCCAGTGAAGCAAAAAACTATACCAGTGGAACTTTGTTTCCATTCGATCCCAATACCCTCAGCGTGGAAGGATGGCAAAAACTGGGCTTGAGCAAACGAACAGCCCATACCATTAGTAATTACCGCAGCAAAGGCGGCCGATTTTATAAGCCGGAAGACCTAAAAAAAATCTGGGGATTGCCTGAAGGCTTTTATGAAAGAGTAAAAAATCACATCGTTTTAGCGCCTGTGGAAAAGAGCTCTCCGCACTATGAAGCCGAAAAACCTGTTTCTTTTAAAACCGAAAAAAGAACCTATGCGGTACACGTAAATCAGGCCGATACATTGGCGTTTATAGCCCTGCCTGGTATTGGCAGCCGGCTGGCAGCCAGAATCGTAAATTTCAGAGAAAAGCTGGGCGGATTTTATGCCATTGAGCAAATAGCCGAAACCTATGGTTTGCCCGATTCTACGTTTCAAAAGATAAAACCCTATCTGCTGTTAAGCGGCTCGGTAAAGAAGTTCAATATCAATACCGCCACCAAAGAAGAACTGAAGTTGCACCCTTATTTTAAATGGGCGCTGGCCCATGCCATTGTAGAATACCGAAACCAGCACGGCAGTTTCAAAAGCCTGGAGGAATTAAAAAATATTGTGTCAATTGATGAAGCAGCTTTTCATCGAATAGTTGCCTACCTGGAACTTTAACCCGTTATCCTTCATCGTACACTTTATCTATAAAAGCAAAGGCCCCGACTTGGTCGGGGCCTTACTATATTGCTAAAACAAATTAAGCAATTTCAACTTCAGCACCTGCTTCTTTCAGCTTAGCAGCGATGTCTTCAGCCGTAGCTTTATCCACACCTTCTTTAACAGGTTTTGGAGCGCCGTCTACCAAATCTTTTGCTTCTTTCAAACCCAGACCGGTCAGGTCTTTTACAATTTTCACAACGTTCAATTTAGAAGCACCTGCGTTTTTCAAAATTACGTCGAAAGCAGTTTTCTCTTCAGCAGCAGCTGCGCCACCACCGTCACCAGCAGCAACCACGACTGCAGCAGCAGCAGGCTCAATGCCGTATTCTGATTTTAAGAAATCGGCCAACTCCTGTACTTCTTTTACAGTAAGGCCTACCAATTGTTCTGCAAGATTTTTAATGTCTGCCATTTTGATTAAATTTTTTCCGCCTTCATTTCCGCCTGAACGGATCCGGAGGATTGGTTATTAAAAAAATTTGTCTGATCTCCAACATTCAAAGGAATGATCCCTTGAAAATTGGAATAGTATGTCAAAAAACAATACCCAGCTTATTCTGCTGCGGGAGCCTCAGCGCCTTCAGCTTGCTTTTCGTGATGGTGCAACAAAGCAGCCAGCACTCTTTTGGCAGGTGATTGCAACAAGCCAATTACTTCGCCGATCAATTCGTTCTTCGTCTTGATCTTCGTTAAAGTAGCCAGGTTGTTGTCCCCGCTGTAAATATCGCCGTTGATAAAGGCGGCTTTCAGTTCGGGTTTCTCCCCTTTGCTTTCGCTGCGGAAAGAAGAAATGATTAAAGCCGGTTCTTTGGGGTTTTCAGAAAACATCAAAGCGGTTACGTTGTTCAAAGAATCGAACATACCGGTATAGCTTTCATTTCCCAATGCTTCCAGGGCCTTTCTGATCAGGGTGTTTTTAGCCACTTTCATTTCAACATTCTTGTCGAAACAAACCCGGCGCAGTTTTGTCACCTGCTCAACGGTTAATGATTCTGTATTGGTAACATAGAAGTTGTTGTATTGAGAGAATTTCTCTTTCAACGCTTCTATAATTTCATTTTTTTGTTCTTTGGTCATGATAATTCGTTTTATCCCTGTGAAGGATTAGTGAACAAAAGATTTAGTGTCAATGGTAATACCAGGGCTCATGGTGCTGGCCATCGTCAACCCCTTCAGGTAGGTACCCTTAGCGGTTGCAGGCTTAACCTTGATAATTGCGTTAATCAACTCCTGGCTGTTGGCTGCAATTTTTTCAGGAGAAAAAGATACGCGGCCAATGGAAGCGTGGATGATGCCGGCCTTATCAACCTTAAATGCAATTTTACCACCCTTTACTTCGTTAACGGCAGCAGCTACATCGTTGGTAACCGTACCTGTTTTGGGGTTGGGCATCAGGTTACGCGGGCCCAGAATCTTACCCAAACGACCGATCTTAGGCATTACGGCCGGTGTGGCAACAATGACGTCCACATCGGTCCAGCCACCTTCAATCTTTTGTACAAATTCATCAAGACCAACATAGTCGGCGCCGGCGCCTTTGGCGGCAGCTTCCTGGTCGGGGCCGCAAAGCACCAATACTCTTTTTGTTTTACCTGTTCCGTGGGGTAAGGTAACGGTGCCACGGATAGCCTGATCAGCTTTTTTAGGATCTACGCCTAAACGGATATGTAAGTCAACAGACGCATCAAACTTGGTTGTGTTCACCTCTTTGACCAATGCCGAAGCATCTTTTAAAGAATAGGCTTTAGTCGCATCAACCTTTGCGTTAACTGCTTTTCTTTTTTTAGGAATGAATGCCATTGTTAATTCGTTTTAATTAGTTCAAGATTATTTTTCCCATGGGGCCGTACCTTCTACAGTTATACCCATGCTGCGAGCTGTACCGGCTACCATGCTCATGGCGCTTTCCAAAGTAAAGGCGTTCAGGTCGGGCATTTTGTCTTTGGCAATTTCTTCCACCTGTGCCCAGGTAACTTTACCTACTTTGGAACGGTTTGGCTCTTTTGAACCTACTTGAACTTTAGCGGCATCCTTTAGCTGAACGGCTGCGGGAGGAGTTTTGATGATAAAGTCGAACGACTTATCAGAATAAACAGTGATTAATACCGGGAGTACTTTTCCCATTTTGTCCTGAGTCCGGGCATTGAACTGCTTACAGAATTCCATGATATTGATACCTTTGGAACCCAAAGCCGGACCAATTGGAGGTGCGGGGTTGGCCTGGCCACCCTTGCACTGAAGCTTTACATAGCCAGTGATTTCTTTTGCCATTTTCTTCGATTTATTGGTTCAAACGATGTTTCATCTCAGCGACTACTCCATCTCCCAAATTCCTCAATACTCTCTGCCGAAAGCAGAGATTTCTAAAGAACTAATTGGGGTCGCAAAAGTAGGCTTTTTATTTTAATACAAAAGACCTCTATGCAGTTTTTTTGTTAACTCTGATCAAGGCAAGTACAGAAG
>JAEVYV010000262.1 GCA_023392575.1 Bacteroidota bacterium
ATGCAGGCCCTTGCCAAGGCCGCACCGGGCCGGGTGAAACTGGAAACCATGGGCTTTACCTACGAGGGAAGGCCCCAGGTTTTATTGATCATTACCTCGGCTAAAAACCACCAGCAACTGGAACAAATCCGGCAACAACATGTTTTGTTAACCGATCCTTCAAAATCGGCGTCCCTGAATCTCGAAAATATGCCGGTGGTGTTATACATCGGGCACTCCATTCATGGCAATGAGTCTAGCGGCTCCAATGCTTCTTTGCTGAGTGCCTATTACCTGGCAGCAGCGCAGGGCAAGCAAATAGACGAACTGTTAGATCGTGCCGTCATCCTTTTTGATCCTTCTTTTAACCCCGATGGCCTGCAACGCTTTTCTACCTGGGCCAACCAGCACAAAAGCAAAAACCTGGTGACCGATCCCAACTCCAGGGAGTTTAACGAAGTTTGGCCCGGCGGCCGGTTCAATCATTATTGGTTTGATCTGAACCGGGACTGGTTGCCGGCCCAGCATGTGGAAAGCCAAAACCGGTTGGCCTGGTTCCATAAATGGAAGCCGAATGTTTTAACCGATCATCACGAGCAGGGCAGCAACGCCACCTTTTTCTTTCAGCCCGGTGTTCCTTCACGGGTCAACCCTCTGACTCCAAAAGAAAACCAGGAGCTCACGGCTAAAATTGCCAAATACCACGCGGCTTTTCTGGACCGCATTGGCTCACTGTATTTTACCCGCGAAAACTATGATGATTTTTATTATGGCAAAGGCTCGACCTATCCCGATGTCAACGGGTCCATCGGCATTTTGTTTGAGCAGGCTTCTTCCCGTGGCCATGCCCAACAAACAGCCAATGGCGTGTTGCGCTTTCCCTTTACCATCAAAAACCAATTCATCACCACTTTGTCTACCCTGGAGGCCGCCAAGGCTTTGCGCAAAGAGCTGCTGAACATGCAAAGGGAGTTTTACCGCTCGGCCGGCAGCGAAGCGGCGGCCTACCCGGTAAAAGCTTATGTGTTTGGCGATGCGGCCGATGAAACAAAGACCCAGGTTTTTGTGAACATGCTTCGCCGGCATCAAATTGACATTTATGCCCTGGCCCAGTCGATCAGGGCCGATGGGAAAAACTTCAACAAGACCGAAGCCTATGTCATTCCCGCCAACCAACCCCAGCACCGGCTGATCCGGGCCATTTTTGAAAAGACACTGACTTATCAGGATAGTTTGTTTTACGACATTACGGCCTGGACCATGCCTTTGGCCTTTGGCTTGCCCTATGCCGAGTTAAATGCGGCGCAGTACAGCGCTGGTTTGCTGGGCGAAAAGGTTTTGTCCGAACAGAGCGCCAGAGGTGAGGTGATTGGCGGCAAAAGCAATTATGCCTACATCATGGAATGGACCGAGTTTGTGGCCCCGGGAGCTTTGAATGAATTGCAGGCCGCCGGCTTGCTTACCAAAGTGGCTACCAATCCGTTTGAACTTTTGGTTAACGGTCGGTCCCGAAAATACGGCTATGGAACCATTATCATTCCTGTGGGCACCCAAGCCCTGAGCAGCGACCGTGTATACGAACTCGTTCAGTCCATTTCCCAAAAATACGGGATCAAGATCCAGGCGGTGGCATCGGGTTCGGTTCTTTCCGGAAGTGACCTGGGCAGCAATAAATTTGTCTCCTTGTCCCGGCCTTCCGTGGCCATGATCACGGGAACAGGGGTAAACCCGCTGGATGCCGGGGAAGTCTGGCATTTGCTGGATCAGCGCTTCAACATGCCGGTATCACACCTCGAACCCTCCATTTTTAACCGGGTGGATTTGGGCAAGTACAATACCCTGATCATGGTTGGAGGCACCTATTCCGATCTAAACAAGGAAAAATTAAAGTCCTGGGTTCAAAACGGCGGCACCTTGATCTTAACCGAAGAAGCCGTTAGCTGGGCTGCGCAAAACGGAATATCCAGCGTGGTATTAAAAAAGCAAAAGCCGGCCGATAGCACCAAGCTCTATTCCTATGTAGACCGGGAACAAATGCAGGGATCGCAGCAAATGAGCGGCGCCATTTTTGGGGCCGAAGCCGATCTTTCCCATCCGCTGGCTTATGGGTATCAGCATCCGGTGGTCAGCATGTTTAAGGCCAACCGCGTGTATATGGCGAAAAGCAAAAATCCTTATGCTACGCCGTTTTTTTACAAGGACAAGCCGCTGCAAAGCGGATGGTTGAGCAAAGAAAACCTGGAAAACGTCCGGAATTCGGCGGCTGTACTGGTCAATACCGTTGGCAGCGGAAGGGTGATCTCCATTGCTGACAACCCCAACCTCCGGGCTTTTTGGCTGGGGGGCAGCAAGCTGATGATGAACGCTATTTTCTTTGGAAAAATCATTGATGCGTCCTCGGCCCGAGCCGAGGACTAAGGGGGAACAGGCGGCCAAAAAAAGTACGGCTTCGGTCCGGTTCGAAGAATTCCGGAGTGCATAAATAAAACCAGGGAACAATAACAAAACTGCTATTTTTACCGCTTTGAATTACGCAGAAAAGCGTATCTTAAACATTATTAATACACGTTAATTTTTGAGCACTATGATTAAAATGCAAGTAATCGGCAATCTTGGAAAAGATTGCGTTGTAAACACGGTAAACGGGAAAAATGTAATCAACTTTACAGTAGCCCACACCGAAAAGTATCGCGACAGTCAGGGAAACAACCAGGAAAAAACCACCTGGGTGGATTGCGCCTACTGGACCGACAGAACCGCTGTTGCTCCTTATCTTCAAAAAGGAACACAGGTGTTTGTGGAAGGCGCTCCTGAGGTTCGCAGCTTTACCCGCAACGACGGCACAGCCGGTGCTTCTCTTTCCTTAAGAGTAAGAGAAGTGCAATTGTTGGGACGTAAAGGCGATAATGTAGGTGGTGGCAGCAGCGCTCAGTACGAGGCACCTGCGGCAGGCCGCCAGGAAGCTCCTGCTTCAGCCGGCATGAATGAGGATGTGGCGGATGATTTACCGTTTTAAAATAAAGGAATGGTGTTGAAAGCTCCCGGTACCGGGAGCTTTTTTTATGCCTGTTTACTCCCTTTCATAGTTCCACATAACCGGACCGGATTGTCGGTACCGTGTTTTTTTCTTTTGTTGTTTCTTTGCGCATGTCTCAAACATTCAGTTATCAGCAACTTTTTGATTTTGCACAACAGGTTTTTGTTAAGATTGGCTGCAGCGAAGAAGATGCGGCTCTGGCTACAAACGTTTTATTGTCTGCCGATATAAGAGGCGTGGACTCTCATGGTATTGCCCGCCTCAGCGGCTATGTACGGCTTTGGGAAGCCCGGCGGGTGAATCCCTGCCCCGAAATAAAAATCCTTCATCAAACACCTTCTACCGCCACCGTTGACGGAGATGGCGGTCTGGGTTTGGTTGTGGCCCCCAGGGCCATGCAGATAGCCATTGATAAAGCTAAACAAGCAGGCAGCGGTTGGGTTAGTGTGCAAAACAGCAACCATTTCGGGATTGCCGGCTATCATTCCATGATGGCCCTGCAGGAAGATATGATCGGCATTAGCATGACCAATGCCAGTCCCCTGGTGGCGCCTACTTTTTCGGTGGAGCGGCTTTTGGGAACTAATCCGATCTGTGTTGCCATTCCGGCAGGCAACCAGCCTCCGCTTGTTGCCGATATGGCTACAACCACTGCCGCCAATGGGAAACTGGAAATACTACAGCGAAAAGGAGGCGTAGCCCCGCTGGGCTGGATCCAAAATAAATCCGGCAAATCATCCACCGATCCGCACGAGCTCAAAGCCGGCGGTGCCTTGCTGCCTTTGGGCGGCGACAGGGAGCACGGCAGCCATAAAGGATATGCCCTGGGAGCCATCGTGGATATTTTTTCTGCCGTGTTAAGCGGCGCCAATTACGGTCCCTGGGTGCCGCCCTTCCCGGCTTATGTGCCCATGCCGGAGAATATGCCCGGTAAAGACATTGGTCATTTTTTTGGCGCCCTGCGGATCGATGCGTTCCGGCCGGCGCAGCAATTCAAACAGCACATGGATCAATGGATCGGGCGGTTTCGTGCAGCAAAGACGTCCGAAGGGTTTGAAAAAGTGGTGATCCCCGGCGACCCGGAAAGAGAAATGGAAGAAGTTCGGATGAAAGAAGGAATTCCTCTATTGGGCCCCGTGGTGAACGATCTGCAATACCTCGCCGAAAAATTTGAATTGTCCTTCGCTGCGGCAAAGGCATAAAAGGGAATTCAATCGTTTGTTCAGCGCTACGGGTTTTCTTTGGCTACACCTATCTTTGCCGCTCACTAAACTCTCCGCCTGAGGCGGATTTTGGGCGATTATGAAAGTAATGAAGTTTGGCGGCACCTCTGTAGGTAAGCCGCAGCGTATGCAGGAAGTGGCAAAGCTGATCACGTCGGATGCCGAGCCAAAGATTGTTGTATTAAGCGCCGTTTCGGGCACCACCAATGCGCTGGTTGAGATCGGTAATTTTTTATCGGTTAACAATAAGGAAGAAGCCAAACGAAAGATTGACGCCCTGGAAAACCAGTATAAACAATTCATTACAGAACTGGTAAAACAACCCGAGGCCCTTCAAAAAGCGGAAAATATTTTAAAGGAACATTTTGAGTTCCTAAACATCATTCTTAAAATATCATACAACGAAGCGCTGAACAAAGACATCCTGGCGCAGGGTGAGTTGCTGTCCACCAAATTGTTTAGTGTGTATTTGACAGAGCAGGGCATTTCCCATGAATTGCTGCCGGCCCTGGAGTTCATGAGCATTGATGCCAACAATGAGCCCCAGGTGGAGGTGATCCGCGAAAGGCTGGCAAAAATTTTAAAGCAGTATCCCGGTCAGAAATTGTTCATCACCCAGGGCTACATCTGCCGCAATGCCAAAGGCGAGGTGGACAATTTAAAACGCGGGGGCAGCGACTACAGCGCTTCGCTGATTGCAGCCGCCATTCAGGCTTCGGTTTGCGAGATATGGACCGACATCAGCGGCATGCACAACAACGATCCCCGCCTCGTCAACAAAACCGTTCCCATCGACCAATTGAGTTTTGACGAGGCCGCGGAGCTGGCTTATTTCGGCGCCAAGATCCTGCACCCGGCCTCCATTTGGCCGGCGCAACAATACAAAGTGCCGGTGCGGCTTTTGAATACCATGGAGCCCACCGCTAAGGGAACGCTGATTGCGGAAGAAGCCGTTTCCAGAGGCGTGAAAGCCATTGCGGCCAAGGACGGCATCATTGCCATTAACATTAAAAGCAGCCGCATGCTTTTGGCTTATGGTTTTTTGAGAAAGGTATTTGAGGTGTTTGAAAAATACCGCACCTCCATTGATATGATCACCACTTCCGAGGTGGCTGTTTCGGTAACCATAGACAATGATTCTTCCCTGACAGAAATCACCAGAGAACTGGAAACATTCAGCTCGGTTTCGGTGGATAAGAACCAAACCATTGTTTCCATTGTGGGCAACGAAATCGCGGCGCAACCCGACACGCTCCGGCAGGTGTTCGACAGCCTGGACAATATCAATGTGCGGATGGTTTCTTATGGCGGCAGTGTGCACAATATTTCCATGCTGGTGGCGGCCGATCAAAAAAAGAATGTCTTGCAGCAATTGAACAGCGGGTTGTTCGGGCTGTAATTGTCTGAACCTGGATTTTTAGGATTAAAGGATGGGCAGGATAGGGTTTGTTTCACGCAAAGACGAAGAATTTTAAGAAAAGCGCTTTCCTGGCTGTTACTAACCTGCTATCAGGGCAGTGAGCGGTCAGCCATCAGCCATCAGCTATGAAGGCATAGCTTAGTATAAAAACTTTCTTATAAAGTAAGAGGCTTCACACAGTGAAGCCTCTTTTATTTCCCGCTAATCTATTAATCCTAAAAATCCAGGTTTAGATAATCAGCAGCGCATCTCCGTAGCTGAAGAACCGGTACTTGTCCTTGATGGCTTTTTTATAGGCCTCCATGGTCAGGTCGTATCCGGCAAAAGCACAAGTCATGATCAGCAAGCTGGTTTTGGGAAGGTGAAAGTTGGTCACCAAAGAATCGGCAATGCTAAAGTCGTAGGGAGGGTGAATAAACATATTGGTCCAGCCCTCGGATGGCTTTAGCAGTTTTTGCGCCGTTACCGAAGATTCCAGAGCCCTCATGGTGGTGGTGCCAACAGAGCAAATGCGGTGGCCGGTTTCCTTGGCTTTGTTTACGATCTTGCAGGCCGTTTCTTCAATGCGGTAGTACTCCGCGTCCATTTTATGTTTGCTCAGGTCTTCCACTTCAATGGGGCGGAAGGTTCCCAGGCCGGTATGAAGCGTGACTTCGGCAAAGCGGATCCCCTTGATCTCGCAACGTTTGATCAGTTCGCGGCTGAAATGCAAACCGGCGGTGGGCGCCGCTACGGCTCCTTCGTGCTTGGCGTATACGGTTTGGTAGCGTTCGCGGTCTTCCTCATCGGGCTTGCGCTTGATGTATTTGGGCAGCGGGGTTTCCCCGTATTTTTCCAAAACCTGGCGGAACTCATCGTCCGTGCCTTCAAATAAAAATTTAATGGTGCGGCCCCGCGAAGTGGTGTTGTCAATCACTTCCGCTACCAGTTCTTCGGTATCGCCGAAATATAATTTGTTGCCCACACGAATTTTTCTTGCCGGATCGACAATCACATCCCACAGGCGGTGTTCCTTGTTTAGTTCACGCAGCAAAAACACTTCAATCTTGGCCCCGGTTTTTTCCTTCCGTCCGTACATCCTTGCGGGAAATACCTTGGTGTTGTTTACGGTAAAAACATCTTTGTCGTCAAAATACTCCAGGATGTCCCGGAAGGTTTTGTTTTCAATTTGTCCTGTTTTGCGGTGCACCACCATCATGCGGGCATCTTCGCGTTTTTTAGCAGGGTGTTGGGCAATAAGGTTGAGCGGAAGGTCGAACTTGAATTGTGAAAGCTTCATGGATTGTTTTCGATTTATTGAGCGCCTTTAACGCAAACCGTGCAGAAGCTTGGGAACCAAGAGTGGGGGAGAGAAATCAGGGGTAAAACTACTGGCCCTTCTATACTCTTTGTATTCACCTCGGTCTTACGGCACCGGGATGGTCATTAGCGTAAAGGCCGCAAAAATAGGACATTTGAAAGAATAGCGGGAATTTTTTATGGAAGGAAGCCTTAATCCTGCTCTTTATCCTATCTTGAGGAAGCTAAATCTTACCTCAACCGATAATGATGACGATTACAAGGATCTTGCTGGTGGTGGTTTGGACGGTGTTCTTTTTCCCGGTTTCCTTTGCCCAAAGCACAAAACTAAAAGCAAAAAAATACCCAAGCCTGTTATGGGAGATCTCGGGTAAGGACTTGCCCAAACCGTCCTACCTGTTTGGCACCATGCATGTAAGCAATAAAATGGTTTTCCATCTTTCCGACTCTTTTTATCTGGCTTTGAAGAATGCCGATGTGGTGGCTCTGGAAACCAACCCGGGCCACTGGCAGGAGGATTTTTCCCGGTACAATTTGGACGGCGGTTTTTTTAATTATGCCTACGGCGACAAAAGCGGGTCGCTCAATGACTACTTATCGATCAATACCCTGAAGGCGTTTCCCTACGAAAAGTTGATGGAGCGGGCCCTGTACAGCAGTCCTTCCATCATCAACAGTTTTTTGTACCGCACCAACTCCGAAGCCTCCAGTGATTTTGAAGAAGACACCTACCTGGATTTGTACATCTACCAGGTGGGAAAAAAGTGGAACAAAAAAGTTTGCGGCGTGGAAAACTTTGATAAGAGCATGACGCTGATGAAGGAAGCATACGCCGATGCGGCCCGGGATAAAAACCTAAAGGAAAGAAGCTATGACAGCGACAATGATTTTTCTTCCGGCAAACTGGAAGAAGCGTACCGTACCGGCAACCTGGACCTGTTGGATACCATCAACAAGGCCAACAGCACATCGGCAGCTTTTGATGAAAAGTTCTTGTACCAGCGAAACGACATCCAGGCGGCCTCCATCGACTCGATCCTGAAAACAAAAGTTTCCTTGTTTGTCGGCGTGGGGGCGGCTCATTTGCCCGGAGAACGAGGCGTGATTGAATGGCTAAGGAAAAGAGGATACCGGCTGCGGCCCATCAAAATGACCGAAAGAGACAGCCGGCACAAAGAGGAAATTGAAAACATCCGCGTACCCGTGCGGTTCAGCCGGCAGGTGTCGGACGATGGGTTTTTTTCCGTGGACCTTCCCGGCAAGTGGTACAGCTTCTCCAGGCCCTCGGGTTTGGTGAAGCAGCAGCAGTACGCCGATATGAGCAACGGCTGCTATTACATGGTGACGCGGATCTTCACCAATGCCACCCTGTGGGGGCACTCAACCGAAACGGTGCACCGCAAAATCGACAGCGT
>JAEVYV010000287.1 GCA_023392575.1 Bacteroidota bacterium
GGGCACTGTTGCGCAGGGTGATGTTCCCATCAATATCCACATTCACCGAAGGCACATTTTTCATAACATCCACCGCCGATCCGCCGGCAGAAGTAATGTTTCGGTCCACGTTAAATATTTTGCGATCGATGCCCATTTGCAGGATCGGTTTGGAAGCCGTTACCGTTACCCCGCTCAAAAGTTTGTCGTCGATATCCAGCCGGATGTTTCCCAGGTCTTTGTCCAGGGCGTTTAGCATGGCCGAAGGATCGTTGCCCATGGCGTTTCGGTTGGGCATTTCAAAGCCCACCTGCTTTTCCTGTTGCACATAGCCTATGCCGGTAATGCGTAATTTATATTTTCCGAAAAGAGGAACGTTTTCTATGCTAAAATCGCCGGTGCTGGAGGTGAGCATGCCACCCACAATCACTTCTTTGGGCTTTTTTGTGGCGGAATCCATTTTGGTGGTAACCTGGGTAACGGAAGCGGCTTCAATGCCTTTGTTGGCGGCATCCACCACTTTGCCATAAAAGCGGCCGGCTGGCGGTTGGCCATTGCCGCGCATTTGTCCGGAGGGAAATTGTGCTAAAACAGGAAGACTCAGAAATCCCAAGACCACTGCAGTCAGTATTTTTCTCATGTACGAAAATTTATTGCGGGGCAAAGGTAAGCTGGGGTCGCTGCCTTACTGTGGGTTATTAACCTTATTTAACAATAAACAGTATAAGTGGTTGTAAACGGCGTTCAGCGGCGGGTATAAAAAAACCTCCTTTGCAGGAGGTTTGGGTGACTGATGGGACTCGAACCCACGACCCTCAGAACCACAATCTGATGCTCTAACCAGCTGAGCTACAATCACCGTGTGGGGTGCAAAAGTAATGAATAGAAATTGAATTTAAACTTCTGGTTTTTAAAAATTCAAAGATTTTTTTTCAGGCATCAGCCCGGGCACAAAATTTACGTGGTACAATTCATGGAGAAGCAAATACAACAGGAGGTTTCATCAATATCATGCGCTGAACACGCAAAACTTTCCGCCTGTCAAAAACGTTTGTTAAAGGGAAAAACAATACTTCTAAACCATTTTTTTTAATCTAAATTTGGTTCTATGCTTAAGGCACTAAAATATTTGTTAGATATGAAAAGACTACCGGTTGTATTGGTGATGGTAATAGCTGGCATTTTTCTGGCGTTCAATACCATGGGAACCAATAATTCTGTACCTCCTTCCAAGTATGAAAAAATTCTTCAGATCGTTGGTGAAATCCTAGCCCAGGGGCATTACAGTCCCAAAGACATCAATGACGAGTTTTCCAAAAAAGTGTACACCAAATATTTCGAAGAACTGGATCCGGAAAAAAACATTTTCTTGCAAAGCGATCTGTTAGCCCTGGAAAAATATTCCACCACAATTGACGACGAGATCAAAGGTGCTCCCGTACAATTTTTCCTGGAAGCCGGTAAAATCTTCGACAAACGGGCTGAAGAAGCCTCTGCCATTTACAAAGAATTATTGGCCAAGCCCTTTGATTTTTCCATTAACGAAACCATTACCACTGATCCCGTAAAGCTAAAGTTTGCCCGTTCGGAAGCAGAACGCCGGGAGTTGTGGCGCAAGCGTTTAAAATACTTAACGCTTCAGCGTTTTGTGGACCTACAGGAAGCAAGGGAAAGCAACAAAGGCAAGGAAGGGTTTGTTGTGAAAACAGACACTGAGCTGGAAAAAGAAGCCCGGGAAAAGGTTGGCACAGCCATGGACCGGATCTTTGAACGCTACCGCTTAAAATTCAATGAGGACGAAAAGTTTAATGTGTTTGTCAATACCATCACTTCCCAGATGGATCCGTATACAGAATTTTTCCCGCCGGTAGACAAACGATATTTTGATGAACAGCTGAGTGGCTCATTTTACGGCATTGGCGCCCAGCTCACTTACGACGAAGGCAATATTAAAATTGCCAGTGTGCTGCCCGGCGGCCCGGCCCAAAAATCAGAACAAGTAGAGGTGGGTGATATTATTGTAAAAGTAGCCCAGGGAAAGGAAGCTCCTGTTGAACTAACGGGCTTTGATGTAACCGATGCGGTTAAAATCATCCGCGGGAAAAAGGGAACGGAAGTAAACCTGACCTTAAGAAAAAAAGACGGTACACTAAAAAATCTCTCCCTGATCCGGGACAAAATCGTACAGGATGAAACCTATGTACGAAGCGCTGTGGTAAATCAGGGCACGTCCAAAATCGGATATATCTATTTACCTGAGTTTTATGCCAATTTCGATGATCCCAACGATCCCCACCGCAGTGCTGTGGATGTGGCCGCAGAAGTAAAAAAGCTGAAAGAAGAGCATGTAGATGGTATTGTGATAGACCTGCGCAACAACGGCGGTGGCTCTCTTTACGATGTGATTCAGATTGCCGGGTTGTTTATTGACCAGGGACCCATTGTTCAGGTAAAAGACAGGGAGGGCCAGCCCCAGGTAATGCGGGATAAGGACGGCGGCGTTTTATACGATGGTCCCCTGGCGGTCATGGTCAATGAATTCAGCGCCTCGGCCTCTGAGATTTTTGCTGCTGCCATTCAGGATTACGGCCGCGGTGTGGTTATTGGAAGCACAAGCACCTATGGCAAGGGAACTGTTCAACGGCCTATCGGCCTGGATCCGGCTTCCAACTTTTTGGCCACCAATTCCGATTTGGGTTCCTTAAAGCTAACCCTGCAAAAATTCTATCGCATCAGCGGCGGCTCCACCCAATTGAAAGGGGTAGTGCCCGATGTGATCATCCCCGATTATTATGAGTATTTGAAATTCCGGGAAAGAGACAATAAAAATGCCCTGCCTTATGATGAAATTGCAAAGGCGTCATACAAAGTATGGCAACCCGGCTATGACCTCAATACGGTTAAAAACCTGGGCAATGCCCGGGTAGCCAGCGATTCAGTATTCAAACTGATCAAAGAAAAAACCGACTTGTTGGCCAAACAGGATGATAAGGAATATCCGCTGCAGATTGATCAGTTCAAAAAAGAACAAAAGATTACCCGCAATGCCATAAAGGAAATTGAAAAGCTGGTGAAAATGGATAAAACCATGCAGGTTTCTTTCTTAAAACAGGATGAAAACCGGTATGTATCGGCTGATAAGGATAAAACAGAGCGTTACAAACAGTGGCTGACCAATATCAGCAAGGACGTGTATGTAGACCAGGCCATTAAAGTAGTGAACGATATTGTGAACCAGCAAAACATTGCCAAAGGAAAAGGCACTTTAAAAACCTTCTAATCAAGGAAAAGATCGATAAGAAAAAAACCACCCTAAGCCTGGGTGGTTTTTTCTTGCAGGTATCGTTCCTGAATGATGTGTTTATGATGCAGGGCATGGCCGATAAGAATAAATCCAATAGCTTTTACATAGGCAGGTTTGCCGTTTGCTATCCCGTTTTGCTCCAGTTGTTCCTCATCAAAAGAGGCAAATAACTGCGCCGATGACTTTTGCACGGCTTCCAACTCCTCCAACAGGCTTTGTTTGGATCTTTGATCGGCCCTGGAGGTCTCGGCATAGAGGTTTTCGTCAAAGCCGGGCAGAGGCGTTTTATCTTTTCGGGCAAAACACAGAGCCCGGTAACCAAATATCCGTTCTGCATCCAGAATGTGCTGCACTACTTCTTTAATCGACCATTTTCCTTCCGCATACCGGTAATCCCATTTTTCCTCCGGTATTTCATCCAGGGCAGAAAGGAGCTCGGTTTGATGCTTTTGAAAGGCTTTTGTCAGATTGTTTTCGCTAACACGGTTTATGTATCCGTGGTAGTATTCAAATACTCGGGAAAGGTCAACGTGTGTCATAACGGTTTGTTTGGGTGAAAATAAAAAACTCCCGCCCGGCGGGAGTTCAAAATTATGCACAAAGGCCTTATGCTCTTTTGGCCTTCTTTACCTTCATTTTTGTTTTGGCCGGTGTTTTGGTTTTAGCAGGAGCCGCTGGGCTTTCTTTGCCCGTGGTGATGGCTTCAGCCAGACGGGCCGCTTCGTAAGCATTTACCAGGCCGCCGCTTTTGCTGAGTTCGGAAAGCGCTACTTCCTTATCCGAATTGGGCTCGGTGGCTTTTATAGACGGGGCCACGGCGCTTTTTTCAATGATTTCTTTTACCTGCTGGGCGGTAAGTGTAGGATAATAGCTGAACAGAAAAGCAGCCACACCCGCCGTTACCGGGGAGGCCATGCTGGTTCCGGATAAGTTTCTGTATGTATTGCCACCTGGAACAGTGGAGTAGATGTTCACCCCCGGAGCAAAAACATCCACTTCTTTTTTACCAAAATTGGAAAACGAAGCAACCAGCCCGCCATTGGACGGATCGCCGCTGGCGCCAACCATAATCCAATTGGACACTTTTTTATGGTCCAGCAAAATCGGAGAGGGGTAGTGGGGCATGGTATCAACCAAAAAGCCTTCGTTACCGGCGGCCGCTACCAAAAGCACACCTTTTTCTTCGGCATATTTTACAGCCTCATCCACCCATTGTTTTTGCGGGGAGAAATATTTGCCAAAGCTCATATTAATCACCTTGGCTCCGTTGTCCACGGCATAGCGTATGGCCAGGGCAATGTCTTTGTCGTGCTCGTCGCCATCGGGAACGGCCCGGATCATCATGATCCGAACATTATCCGCTACCCCGTCCATGCCTTTGCCGTTGTTGCGAACGGCGCCAACGATGCCGGAAACGTGGGTGCCGTGCAGTGCGGTGTTGGTCATAATGTCATTGTTTCCATAAAACCGGTCGTTGATATCGTTGGGATTATCTTTTACAATTTCACCGCGATAATCCTTGGGCGGCGTATCTACGGCTTCGGCTTTTTGAATGTCGGATTCAATGCCTTCTAAAATTTCTTTATTCGTGATCTCGAAATTATTATTGTTGCCCTCGCAGATATTTAAGATAACATTACGGGTAACGATGGCGTCTTTATTGGCCGTTTTGTATTCTTTCAAATCGTTTCCGTTGTATTCTTCTTTTTTCAACTCGGCTCTAATGACCGAATCGCCTTTTTGCAGGGCGGGAAACAGCCTTTTAATGAAGAAAAGCTCGTTTTGGTCTACGCCCTTGCTCACATCCTTTTTTGCCCGCAGCCAGGTTTTATAAAGTTCCTGGTCTTCTTTGCTGAGTGAAGCCGTATCCAGCACTGCTTCAAAACGGTCTTTATACAGGTGGTATAAACGGGCTGCTTCATAAGAGTCTTTCTCTACGTTTCGGCCGTCGCGGCCGCCCAAAAAGTTCCAGCCGTGTACATCATCCACATAGCCGTTGCCATCATCATCAATACCATTGCCGGGAATTTCTTTGGGATTGGTCCAAAGGATCGGCTTCAGGTCTTCATGTGTTGTGTCAATCCCCGAATCAATAACAGCCACCACAACGGTTTGTCCTTTTTTTCCCTTAACCACTTGGTAAGCCTTGTCCAAATCAATGCCGTAATAGCCCTCCTCTATGCCTTTTAAATGCCATCCGTTGGAAGCTGATTTTTTTGAAGTCTGACCAAAGGAAGAAAGGCCAATGGCCAATGCCAGGGTCATCAGTACGGAACTCTTCAGAGTGTTCATCATGTGAATTTGTTTTGCAAAATTGAGTATGTGTAAAAATAAGAAACCACCCCCACTAAGTTGTTAAAAACATGACAAGTGGTTGGCCGTGATTTGTTAAGATTCAGGTCGGAAACTCATCAGGAGAACTGGGTTGAGCAGGATCAGGAACACAAACACTTGTCTGCCAAAAACAAACAACCACTGTATTTTGAGATCGGCTCATCTTTACAGTGGCTGTTTGATATATGTTCTGCTGGCGTTTAAAAAATAATTAGTTCTACCCTGCGGTCTTCGGGATTTTCCTTTTTACCCTCGGGTGCTTTCAAAGGCTTGGTGGATCCGTAACCCGTTGCGGTGATTCGGTTGGCAGCAATGCCCTTTGAAACAAAATAGAATTTAACGCTTTCGGCCCGCTTTTGCGACAGCTTCATGTTCGATTCGCTGTTGGCACCGGAAGTATGTCCCTCAACCCGAATGTTGAGGGTGGGATTTTGTTTTAAGATATCAGCTACTTCGTCCAGCACGGCGTGCGATGCGGCCGACACTTCAGCCTTCCCAAATTCAAACTGAATTTGTCGGGCGGCACTGGCTATTTTTTCTTCCTGCTCCTTTGTAACTAGGGGACAACCATGATTTTCTTTGGGGCCGGCCACGGTGGGGCATTGGTCTTCCAGATCGTTCACGCCATCGCCGTCCGAATCGGGCACGGGACAGCCCTGATACTCTTTCAGGCCAGCTACGTCCGGGCATTGATCTTCCTCGTCGTTGATCCCGTCTTTATCTGTATCCGGTATGGGGCAGCCCTTGTATTTTAAGGTGCCTGCCACGTCGGGGCATTGGTCGTCCTTATCCGGAATTCCATCGCCGTCCGTATCGGGGCATCCTTTTGTTAAAGCGCTGCCGGGCAGGGAAGGGCACTCATCTTTTTCATCCACAATTCCATCGCCATCCCTATCTTTCACCTCTTCTTTTATTGCCGCTGTTGCCTGCTGTTTGATGCGCGGATTGCCCAGGAAAATCCCCAGGTTGATGCCCATTGTATTGAAGTTGAACGCCTGGCCCCCGGCTTCATAATAACCCGTCAGGCCCTTGCTGTAATTGGCGGTCAAAAACACCCGTCCAAACTCAAAACCGGCCAGTGCATTGGCTGCAAAAGAAACGGTCCTGTACCGGGCTTCTCCTTTGCCCACGAGCAAATCATTGTCAATGGTTTCTTTGTATTCGTAAAGAAGCGCAGAATCGCGGTGCACCTGACTACCCTTTATGGTGCTGAACTTGGTGGTACCATTGTAAAACAGGGAAGCCTGTACGCCTCCGCCGACAATCAACTTTGTTTTTCCTTTTAGGGGGAGTTTATAAACCAGGTTCAGTGGGGCATCCATGTAGTTTACACTCAGATCGGTGGTAGTCGTCAACAGGCTTTTTTGCTGAGTAAGATCCACCTTGCTGGTATCAAACCGCTGCACCACTTTTGAACCCTTTTGCGAATAAATGATCCCTGTACGAAAGAAAAGAGATTGTTTGGGGTTTATGGGAACATTGGCCATGAAACCAATGGTCAGTCCGGTTCTTTTGGCTCCGGTTTTCGAAACCGTATCCGGGTGCAGGATAAAGGCCGGAGTACCGGAGGTGAACTGCGGACCACCCACAAGGGCCACACTAAACTGGGCCTTGGCCGTAAAGCAAAAAAGCAGTCCGGACAAAAACACACCAAACTTTCTCATAGAACAATTGAATTGGCGAACAAGATATACAGATCTTCCTACAAATCAAACCTGATTCCCTGCGCCAGCGGTAAACTGGTGCCGTAGTTGATGGTATTGGTTTGCCGGCGCATGTAAACCCTCCAGGCATCGGAGCCGCTTTCCCGGCCGCCCCCGGTTTCTTTTTCACCGCCAAAGGCGCCGCCGATCTCCGCGCCGGAAGTACCGATGTTTACATTGGCAATTCCGCAATCACTTCCCGCCGCCGATAAAAACTGTTCGGCTTCCCGAAGGTTCAGCGTCATGACCGAAGAGGACAAACCCTGCGGCACTCCGTTTTGAATGGCTACGGCTTCTTCAAAGGTTTTGTACTTGAGAAGGTATAAGATAGGTGCAAAGGTTTCCTGTTGCACCACCTTGAAATGTGGCTGTGCTTCTGCAATGCAGGGTTTTACATAACAGCCGCTTTCATAGCCATCACCGGCCAAAGCCCCGCCTTCTACCACAAAGCGTCCGCCTTCTTTTTTACAT
>JAEVYV010000290.1 GCA_023392575.1 Bacteroidota bacterium
TTTTGGCCTGCTCGTGCATGTAGGTATGGAAAGCCGCGAAATGGCCAACCACATTGCCAACTCCACCCGCTATTTTCTGCCCCATATTTATGCGCTGAGCACCAACTCGCCGTTTTGGGAAGGGCGGTTTACCGGCTACAAATCCTTTCGCACCAAGGTGTTTGATAAGTTTCCGCGGACCGGCATTCCCGAAGTATTTGAAAGCATTGAGGCCTACGACAATTATGTAAAACTGCTGATCAAGACCAACTGCATCGACAACGCAAAAAAAATCTGGTGGGACCTGCGGGTGCATCCCTTCTTCAACACCGTGGAATTCAGGATTTGCGACGTGCCCATGACCGTGAACGAAACCATTGCCATTGCAGCCCTGTTTCAGGCCGTTTGTGCCAAAATCTACAAGCTGCGCTCCCAAAACATGAATTTCATCCAGTACTCCCGGCACTTGATCAATGAAAACAAATGGAGGGCAAGCCGCTACGGTATTGACGGCAACCTGATTGATTTTGGGAAAGAAGAAGAGATCAATACCCGGGTGTTGATTTACGAATTGCTTGATTTTGTGGACGATGTGGTGGATCACCTGGGCTCCCGGCACCGGATCTCCTATGTGCACCAAATGCTGGAAAACGGCACCGGCGCCGACCGGCAATTGGTTGTTTATGATCAAACCAAAAGCCTGGTAAGCGTGGCTGAATACATCAATGCCCAGTTTTTAAACGGCCTCTGAACCAATAAAACTTTACCGGAAATAATAAATGTTGTAGCTTAGATACAGGACCGGACGCGTTTTTACCCGAAGGATATTCTTAGTATCCAGCTTTTTACACCATTAATCTTAAGGACATGGCCAGGATATTCAACATCTATTTCACCTACAACAATAGATTGCGTAGTGCCATGGTTTCTGTTCGCACTACACCTTTCTTTACTGAATACACGCTAAGATTTGACGAAGATTTGATGCAACTGCTGCCCGGCAACAAGATCATTTCTACTTCCGCGGAGCATTTTATTTTCCAACACACTTCTTCGCAAGACGCTACCCCGCTGATGCAAGAGATCATAAAGGCGGTTTCGCAACACACACAAACCACCGAAGCCTAAGCAAACCAATTCATCAACCGGTGAGCACCGAAGCCGGCTACCGACTTTCCGCCACTCACTTTGCGTCTACTTCCTTAATCCATTTGATCACGCCTTCCATATAGATTTTTTGATCATCCCACATAGCTAAATGGCTGCCGTTCGGACAATGTAAATAACTGCCGTTTTTTACCAGGCGGCTTTGTTCTTCCATCGCTTTTGGATCCATCGTGTCGTATTGGGCGCCGATCATTAAGGTGGGCACGGTGATGTTTTTCAAATCGGCCTTCCGGTCCCAGTTGGCCAGGCGGCCGCGGATGCCAAATTCCGATGGGCCCTGCATCAGGGTGTATACAGCAGCATTAACGTGTTTCATGGACCGCATGACCGGCTCGGGCCACTGGGACAGGCGGCACAAATGTTCCTGATAAAAATTGGGCATGAGCAGTTCCATGTAGCGGGGGTTATCGAAATCGTTTTTTGCTTCCAGGGCCCGTATTTCGACCAGCACCTCAGGCTTCATTTGTTTAGCCAAAACCTCGGCTGCGTACTTTCCGTATTCAGGGGCGCTGGCCACCATGTTGGAAACGATCAGCCCCTTCATCTGCTGTTGGTATTTGAGGGCATATTCCATTGCCAACAGACCGCCCCACGAATTGCCCAACAGGTAAAAATTAGTGGCATCCGCACCAATGGCTTTACGTACCTGCTCCACCTCCTCTACAAAACGCTCTGTGGTCCACAAACTGCTGTCGGTGGGCTGGTCGGAATAATAAGAGCCCAATTGGTCGTATTCGTAAAACTCAAATCCTTCTTTGGGAAAAAAGCTCTCAAAGCACTCCATGTATTCATGCGTCATGGCGGGGCCGCCATGCAGCAACAGGATTTTGATGCGGGGATTGTTGCCAAAGCGCTTGGTCCATACGTTAAAATTTCCCACCGGCGTGGTAATGGGGATCATTCGGACGCCTCCCGTCAGCACACCGGTATCGCCATAACTAAAATAGTCGGCTACCGCCTCTTTTTTTTCTTGCGGAACATTCACCCTGACATCACAGGATGCAACAAGAACGGCCAGGGCGCCGAGCAAAACGAACTTTCTCATAAACAGAATTTGGAAGCAAAAGTTAGTCATTTTTACCTTACTTTGAATGCATCAAAATTCACCATGAGAAAATTTGCAATTCTTCTTCCACTGATCACGAGCATCTGTTCTTTTGCACAAACCCGTACAGACACCACCCATCTTCTTCGACAAACAGCGGCTTTGTATGACCTTGACTTTACACAGGCCGAAGCTGATTCCATGGTAGGAAATCTTCTTAATTGGAAAAAGATCTACCAGAAAATGCATCAGGACCTTCCAAAGAACGACCTGGCCTATCCGTTTGCCTTCAACCCTGCTCCCGTTGGTTATAAAGTTCCTGTCAACCAACAAAAAATAACCTGGAACATCCCCGCCAATGTTTCGCTGCCCGCCAATAAAAACGACCTGGCTTTTTATTCCATCCTGCAACTGGCCTCGCTGGTAAAAAATAAAAAGATCAGCAGCGTGGACCTAACCACGTTTTTTATCAACCGCTTAAAGCAGTGGGGCGATACATTGGAAAGCGTGATTACCCTAACCGAAGACCTGGCCCTGAAACAAGCCCGGCAAGCGGATGAAGAAATCAGAAAGGGTCAGTACCGAGGTCCGCTGCATGGCATTCCGTATGGATTGAAAGACCTGTTTGCCGTGAAGGGGGTTAGAACCACCTGGGGTGCCACCCCTTATAAAGACCAGGTAATTGATGAAGACGCCTTCGTTTACACACGACTGAAAGAAGCCGGCGCCGTGTTGTGCGCCAAGCTTTCCGTAGGCGCTTTGGCGTATAATAATAAATGGTTCGGAGGCGAAACCAAAAATCCCTGGAACCTGGCACAAGGCTCCAGCGGCTCTTCTGCCGGTTCGGCGGCATCGGTGGCGGCCGGCCTGCTGCCCTTTACCATTGGTACCGAAACCCTGGGCTCCATTGTTTACCCATCCGCACGGTGCGGCGCCACGGGCTTGCGGCCCACGTTTGGAACCGTCAGCCGGAGCGGCGCCATGGTCCTGAGCTGGACCCTGGACAAAACTGGCCCCATCTGCCGCAGCGCCGAAGACAATGCCATTGTGTATTACTACATGAAGGGTAGCGATGGCAAAGACCCCAGCTCCGTGAGCCATGCTTTTAACTACCAGCAAAAAAAAGACATTAAAAAGCTGCGGGTGGCCTACGCCGAAAATTATTTCAACTCCTTACCCAAAGATGCTTTGGAATGGAAGGTGCTGGATGTTTATAAATCTATGGGGGTACAGG
>JAEVYV010000301.1 GCA_023392575.1 Bacteroidota bacterium
GTGCAATGGCCACCCGCTGCTTTTCCCCTCCGGAAAGGAGGTTTGGTTTTTTGTTCGCCAGGTTTTCTATACCCAAAACACTCAACCATTTTAATGCATTGCTTTCAATTTCCTTTTCGGTATGGCGGTTTAACTTCAGGCCGGGCAGCATGACATTCTTTAAGACATTGAATTCGTTCAGGAGGTAATGAAACTGGAACACGAAGCCAATCTTTTCATTACGCACTTCAGCCAGGCGGGAGCCCGGTTTGCCGGTCATCACTTCTCCATCGATCAGCAAGGTGCCTTCATAATCCGTATCCATGGTGGACAGCACATATAACAAGGTTGATTTGCCGCATCCCGATTTACCCATCACCGAAACAAACTCACCCCTATCAACCGAAAAGCTGATATCGTTCAATACCGGAACGTCAATGTGATCATGGAATGTTTTATTGATATGCCTTGCTTCAAGAACGGGACTGCTCATATTATTTGCCTCTTATGATAATGACCGGATCTACTTTGCTTGCTTTTGCTGCCGGAAATAATCCCGCCAGGTAGGTGGTGATCAGCGAAAACAAAATGCCAATAACGTAATACGCAGGATTGTAGTTAACCGGGTACGTGGTGACGGATGGAAGCGAAGGAAAATGAAAAGGTATGGCGTCGATGATCCGGGAAAGCAGGTAACCAAACAGCAACCCGACCGTTCCGCCAAAAAAGCCGATGCTTAAGGCAAGCATCAAAAAAATCCTTTTTACATCACCGCCCGAAAAACCCGTGGCCTTCAGAATGGCAATGGAATCCATTTTTTCGTAAATCAGCATGTTCAAAATATTATAGATGCCAAAGCCGGCCACCACCAGCAAGGTGATGCCCACTACAAAAGAAATGAGCGTTCGTATGGAGCTCCCCGTTTCAAACTCGCTGTTAGCGGTTTGTATGTCTATGGCCTGCAATCCAAACAAGCGTTTATACTCTTTTGCCACAGCCGGCGCCTCCTTAAGATCATGCAGTTTCACTTGTATATCGGTAAAATAACTGGCCGACTTGCCCAATATTTTTTGTGCGGTTGCAATAGAGGTGTATCCCTGTATTTTATCCAGGTCTCTTATGCCCGATTGGTAATAGCCTATCAGTTTCAGGGGAAAAACCTCACCTGTTGGGGTCGTGATATAAACAAGGTCGCCAATGTCTACCAATAGCTGGTCCGCCAGGGGCTTGCCCAAAATAATGCTGTTGGGAATGATGTTTAAATCGCTGCCCGGCCCGCCACTCACGTATTCGTAAAAATTGAATAATTTATTTTCGTCCTGTGCATTGATGCCATCAATAACACCTGCAATACGCACATTCCCCTCGTTGAAAAAAGCGGGTGAATGAACTTTTGGCGAAACGCCGCGTACCCGTTTATCCCTGCCAATGGTATTGATGATGGCGGCGCTGTTGTATATTTCTTCACGGCTGTTGGCCGCTTTTACAGAGGAAATAAAGTGGTAATAATTACCATACCCGGTGGCCCGGGCAATGGGCTGATACGGATTTCGTTCTATTTCGTTGTATAAACGAATATGAGGTGTGCGGTTTAAAATCAAGCCGTCGAGCAATTTATTCAACCCCGTCATGAAGCCAAGCAAAGCAATAAACATGGTAATGCTGAACGTAACCCCAATGGCTGCTACTAACGTTTGCTTCCACCTGGCCAGCAACAGCGATTCCGCAATCTCTATATTTAACTTATAGTTCATTGAGGAGGTTTTTGTATCCGATCGTCTTTGCTTAAACCGCTGATTATTTCCACCCGCTGGTAATCTTTTAATCCCGTGACCACTTTTCTTTTTTCTCCGCTTTCAAGCAACACATAATTCTCGCCCATCAAATAAGTACGGGGAATCGTTAGGGCTTTCTCTTTTGTGGTGATCAGGATATTGGCTTCCACGGTTAAATTGGGGTAAAGACGCGGGGGCCGCGAAGTAAACACTGCTTCCACTTCAAATGATCTTGAGCGGTTGTCCATGATCGGCTGAACCTTGGTCACAGTTGCCTCAAATACCTGCCCGCGGTAACTATCCATGCTTAGGAACACCTTTTGGCCTAACTTGATTTTACCGATGTCGTATTCATCCACCTGCAACTTTACCACAAACTCATTGATGTCTCCAATAACCGCAACCGGTGTTTGTGGGTTCACCATTTCACCGGGTTCTTTTAAGATATTGTATACTTTGCCATCCTGCCGGGCCCTGATGGTGTAATCCTTGCTCAGCGAATTGGAGATTTGCAAGTTTTTCAATGATTGCTGTGCGGTAAAATCAATTTCCTTTTTCAGGTTGTTGTATTGCAGGAGCGCCGCCTGGTACGCATCAGCAGAATTTTTCCAGGCCAGCTCCCTTTGCTCCAGTTCGTTCCGGGAGCCTATTCCCTCCTGCCACAGGTTTTGCTGCCGCCGGTATAAGGCAGAATCATTTTGCATTTTTGCACGGGCCAGCCCGATATTTATTTTCAACTGCTTCAACCTGTCGGCATTAAACGGGATGGAGGAATAAATAGCGGCTATCCTGGCATTTTCGGAACTCAGTTTTGGAGTTTCATTTACCAGGGTTATGATAATGTCTCCCTTATGCACGGTGTCCCCTTCGGTCACTAATTTTTGCGCAACAATGCCGCTGACCGTTGAAAACACATCATATTGATTCCTGCTTTTCACCACACCGGAAGCATATACCGATTCGGTAATGTTCTGCACAACCGGGCTGGTTAGCTCCTTCTTATTCGAATTGCAGGCGCAAAAAACAATTAGGGCAGCCATCAAAAAACCTTTCATTGATTCAAATTAAATACTCATTCATTCCACAGATATGATAATGGTCAGTAAAAGCGAAGACCGTAATCAGGAGACGGCCCTGGTTGATAGCCAAAGTCAACTAATTGGATTTTCGCATCTGGAAATAATCAAACAGAAGAATAATTTACGAAGATTTGTTTGAAACACCGTTCCGGCACAGCACCCTTTTAAAATGAATTATCTGCTCTTGTTTCGTTCCAAACCCATACGCCCCGCTTGCTTTGTGTGCGGGCCGGTGCTGGCGGCAGGGAAACCTTGCCCTTCGGCCGGAAACAGGGCGGCGTCAAACCTCTTTGAAGATCCGGCCATTCCGGTCACCGGCCTTCCCGGTCGGATGGAGCTTCTCCTCTCCTTTTTGAAATAAAACCCTGAAGCATGGGGGGAAGTCAAAACTCAAAAAAGAGATATCTTGTATCAACCAAGAGGCTACGGCAAGATTCACACAGTTAAAAAAACATCATCGGGGGCTCATTGGAGAAGAAATCGGAGGCTCCTTGAAAAAGGAAGGAAATATGTTTTCAGCAAAAAAATATCTATTTTGCTTTAGCCCCTGAGTGAGGCCGAGGTGCAAAGAACTCCCGTACTGTTTAAAGCCTTGTTCCGTTGTACCCAATTAAAGTTCTTTACTAAAATTGTTGAGCAGTGAAACTTATAAAAGCCTTACTGGTATTCATACTGCCATTCCAGTCATTTTCCGGAAGTTGCTCAGATACCACTTCTATTGTTATTGCCTATACAGGAGAGGTTGACAAACCTTTTTATGAATTGTTCTTCTATTTACCTGGGACCGTTACAACGGAAGATAAAAATCCGTTTCAGAGGCTTCATCAGATAAGTGAGAGTGAATTAAGGGAACTGGTTCAATCAACCATAAAACTTCCCTATAATGATACAGCAGTGATTGATGTTCAAAAAGACTACTACTGCTCTCAATATTATGTTATACTGTTAAACAATGATGAAAAGATTTCAGCAAGACGAGTGTCGGGCAAATCAGACCTGCTAAATATTAAAAGCAAAGTTATGTCCGTATTTGCTGGCACAGATAAGGAAGCCGAAGTAAAGGAAAGTTGGAATCTGTTGCTGGGCAGATTGGGAATTTCGCTGTACTGAACAAAGGATTATTGGGATGCGCTGGCAGAACTGAAGTCTGGAGAGGAATGAGTATATTTGTGTTACGACGAGTGCCGCTTAAGACACATCGGGTTGTTAGAAGGTGCGGCGGACACTCGTAAAAAAAGGAAACGGCGAGAAACTTTCTCTACATTCGCGTTGTTGGTGCAGCATCAGCACGAAAAGCCAGGAAGAACAGCAACAACGGCGTAAAAATGAACACATTCCTTGAATTAAACAGACAGAAGCTAAAACCTGTTTTCATTCGCATATCACTTATATCATTAGGACTGGTTTCAATCGTACTCTTAGCTGCTTCTTTAACTGCAAATTTGCCAAATGGACAATTCCTGCTTTCTATAATATTAGCTACAGGTATTGGCTTTCCGCTTTTGATTATGCTTCTAGGATTCTTGACTTGGCTGCTTAATCGTAAAGCGAGACAACATGCCTTCTCGAAAACACCCTTTAACCAAATAGAAAACATTGGCTTTTATAAGACGTACATAGGGGACACGTCAAAATGGTCGTTCGCAGACGAAATAAAGCAAGGAAAACTTAATGGTTTTACTTTAACGATGGACATGTCCAAAGAAAAAGGTCGTCACTTTATAGAATTCGGCATACCTGTAGAATGGAAAAAACTTGGCAAAAGCGAGTTCAATCGCTTGACCGAAAAACTCAAACAGCATAACGCGGAACTTAGAATTGGAAGCCTGGTTATGCAATATGACACGAGACAACAGACATTACAGACAGTATCCGACTTAAAGCAGGACTTGGAGCTATTTACGGCACTTATTAAACAGGAAGGGTTTGAACCGAAATCCGAACAGGGCTGATGTGCAAAGGCACACCAACAACCGAACCAACCACTGATCCGCATCCCGCTGTTGGCGATGCCCGTCAACAAGGCCCTCCATCAGGCCACTTTACAATGCGGGGATTTATCTTCTGTTTTGTGGTAGGGTTTACTTCCGTCAACCACTTCAAAATGCGCCATCATACCGGCTGCATGATGTTCAATGATATGGCAGTGATACATCCATTTGCCGGGCCGGTTATCGGGCACCCAGGCAATCTTAACCCTGCTGCGCGGGGGCAGGTTCACCGTGTCTTTCCAGGCCCTGTATTCCGGCGCCTTGCCGTTCACCTCCAATACCTGGAAGAAAAACCCGTGCAAGTGAAAGGGGTGATCCATAAGACTGGTATTGGCTACTTCCCAAACCTGCAGCTCTCCTATTTTAACCGGCTCGTCGCTGGTGTGCACATCGCCGTTGACCAAAAAATCCATTCCGTTCTTTAAACTGGCGCCTATAGAGAAGTTTACTTTCCGGGTAATGGGCGCATCCTGCAGCGCCAGGGTTTCAATCGTCCTGAGCGTGGCAGGAAGAAATGCCTTGGATGGCCGGGCCCCTCCTACCCGAACCGTGGCAAAGGTTTGACGCCTGGGCTTTAAGAAGGTCATCCGGTTATAAGGCAAGGATTCTATTGAAAAGTTCTCGCCTTCGGTAAACGGTCCGGCAACAATATCCATTCGTTCGCCCGGCGTGATCAGCACTTCGTTAACCGTTACCGGCTTTTCCAGCAAACCACCATCGGTAGCCATGATCTGAAAGGACTTGCCGCTCAAATGCAGCACAAAATACCGTGCGCTGGAAGCATTGATGAAGCGCCATCTTTCCACCTGGCCAGCGGAAACATTTATCTCCGGCACTTCCTTTCCGTTGATCAAAAGCGTGTCGCCTTCGCGGCCGTCGTGTCGTTCCCTGATTCGCGGCAAAAACCAGCCGGCCTTTGTAAACCGGTTGTCTGCGTCCAGCTTCATATCATCAATCATGAATACCTTGTCTGCATCCACCACGGGGTCCTGGTCATCTTCTACGATCAGCGACCCATATAGGCCCCGCTCCATTTGTTCGGTTTCGTTCTCATGAGAATGATACCAAAAGGTTCCGGCATCGGGCACGGTAAAGCGGTATTCAAATTCTTCTCCGGGCTGAATGGGCTTTTGTACTTCGCCTGTGCCGTCCATGGAAGCAGGCAGCCTGATGCCGTGCCAATGCACCATGGTTGGCTCCGGTAAATTGTTCTTTACCCTGACCACAACTTCATCACCTTTTTTAACCCGCAGGACTGGTCCCGGCAGTTGGTTGTTAAAACCCCAGGCTTCTATGATCTTGCCGGGGGCAATTTCCCAGTTAAAAGAGCTGGCTTCCAGGCGGAATTCGATGGGTTTCATTTGCTGTTGCATATTCGTTGGTTTTGATGTGAGACCGATTTTGGTTGACAGGACAAAAGTAGAATCGGCGCCCAGGGCTGCTGTTATACAATTTTTCGAAACATGTATATGATTTTGAAACCACTCCCAGTTCCTCTTCACGTGCTCTTTTAATACCAAACCGTTGTCAAGACGCTGACCGTGAAACGTGAGACGGCAAACGTGAAACGTGCCCTTCGACTTCGCTTAGGGTGACAACGGCAGCAGTCTTTTTCCCTTCTATCATCTACCATCTGTCATCCATCATCTCGATAGCCCTTTGGTATGAGCTGAAACTTCCAGGTGGCATTAACTAAAAACCCCGGAGGCTTCGCAAGGCCTCCGGGGTTTGAACAATCGGAAAAATAAACTTTGAAGAATGCTAGCGAACCACCACCTTCTTTTTCTGGCTGGTGTGCGCACTGAAATAACCCAGGGCGCCGCCGCTGATGTTGCTGGGGGGATTGGCCGGCGTAGTGGCATTGTGTTTCATGTCGCTCAGCGCTTCGAAATAGCGGAAAACGTTTTTGTCAATGCACTGCATTTCCACCTCTACCACATCGTTTACGGCAATGGTGCTGTCGCGTTGAACCAGGGGAATGGAGCTGACGCCATCATTAAGCATTTTATCATCCCATGTCCAGGTATGGGGATACCGCTTGTTGTTGATGGTTTCAATAAAACGGTAACAATTGCCCAATTGCGGGGGATCGGTATAAACGGGTTTTACGATGTAAATGTATTCGGTGCCCATAAACAACTTCTCCGCCACCAGGCTATCCAGTGTTACCGGCAAGGGCATGGCCGACGATGCCGCATAGGTTTTTCCTTCGGCAACAATATGTAGCTGATAGGTGCGGCCGGGAACTCCGGTAAGGCTGGCATTGCTGTAGGTGCCGGGGGTTGTTTCGGTAAGCTCGTACTTTGTGCCCTCGTTGTCGGTAATGTTTACCACGGCTCCACTGATGGCAGGAAAATGATTGCTGTTGCTGAAAGGAACGCTTTTACTAAGTTTTACTTCGGCAAAGGAAACATTGGTTACCTGCCCTTCAATCACTACCTGGGCTTCGGCATTATCGAGCTTCACGTCAACTTCTTTGGTGCAGGATACAAGTGCCGTTATGCTGAGTGCGAATAAACTGAACTTTTTCATTTTATTTTTTGGTTGGTTTGGGTTTTTAGAATTTGAAATTCCAGGTAACGCTGGGGATGAACCGGAACAGGGAGGTTTGTTCGGCAATGGTTCTGGAAGCATCGTCCGGATCGTCTTTAAAGGTGATGGCATAGGCGTTCTCGCGACCATACACATTATAGAGGCCAAAGGTCCAGCTGCTTTGGTACTTACGGGTTTTGTTGCGCTTTCCTTCAATGGTGGCCGCCAGGTCCATGCGGTGATAGGCCGGCATGCGGTGGGCATTTCTTTGCGGATAAAAGAAGACCGTTTGTCCGTCGACCTGGTATTTGCCAGCGGGGAAGGTCACCGCATTGCCGGTGCTGTACACAAACGTGCCCGAGAAAGACCAGCGGTCGTTTAGCTTATAAATGCTGACCACGCTCAGATCGTGGGTACGGTCCTGCCGGGCATTAAAATACTTGCCCTCGTTGATCTCCTCAAACCGGCGTTCTGCCTTTGATAAGGTATAGCCAATCCATCCGTTGAGGCGGCCGGCTTTTTTCTTTGCCAAAAACTCCACTCCATAGGCCCGGCCTTTTCCATACAGCAGCTCACTTTCCATGTGGTCGTTGGCCTGCAGGCTGGCGCCGTTGCGGTAATCGATCTGGTTGTACAGGGCTTTGTAATAGGCTTCCACGCTCAACTCATACAAATCATCATTCACGTTCTGAAAATAGCCCAGGGAGACCTGGTCGGCCACTTCGGGCTTTACATTGTTGCTGCTGGGCAGCCACAGATCGGTGGGCGAAGACGAAGTAGAATTGGTGATCAGGTGCAGGTTCTGCACGTTGCGGTTGTACGAGGCCTTGATGGACTTATCGGCGGCTAACTGATAGCTAAGACTGAAGCGGGGTTCCAGGTTCCAATAGCTGGCTGCCTTTTTTCCTTTCCCGAATTGTACGGTATCGATGCTATTGCCTGCTGCATCATACGTATAAAACATACCGGGGCCTGTGGCCAACAGATTACTCATCCGCAGACCGTACACGATGTTTAATTTTTCGGCGGGAGTCCATTCGTGCGAAGCATACAAGGCACTCTCCCAGGAATAACGGTTTTCCATCTCACGGCTTTTCATGTTGGACGCCGATACGGTTTCAATTCGACCCGGCGACACCGTATGCCGAATGGCATTGGCGCCGAACTTCAACTTGTTGAAGCCATCGAGATACCAATCAAAATCCTGCTTCAGGTTTACATCCTGTATCTGGGAAGTGATCATAAACCGATCGTCACCCGCTTTCAGGTTGATCTTGTAGTTGTAATCGCTGTAGATAAGAGAAGTGTTGCTGAAAAGCCGGCTGTTCCAGATATGGTTCCAGCGCAGGGTGCCGGTGGCATTGCCCCAATCGGTATTGAAGCTTTCCCCAACGCCCAACACATCGCGGCCAAAATAACCGGAAAGAAAAAGGCGGTCGTTTTCACCCAGCTTGTAGTTGGCTTTCAGGTTGAGGTCGTAGAAATACAGCTTGTTGTTTTTCAGGGCCGAGTCGGTAGAAAGTTTCAGGAAAAGATCGGCGTACGATCTTCTTCCGCTAACAATAAACGAACCCTTGTCTTTTACAATGGGGCCTTCCACATTAAGCCGGGAAGCAATCAGACCAAGGCCGCCGCTCACGGCATAATCCCGGTTGTTGCCGTCCTTCATTTTTACATCCATCACGCTGGACAAGCGGCCGCCGTATTGCGAAGGCATGCCGCCTTTATACAAGGTCACGTCCTTGATGGCATCGGAGTTGAAGGTGGAAAAAAAGCCCAGCAGGTGCGAGGCATTGTACACAGGCGCTTCGTCCAGCAATATCAGGTTCTGATCTACCCCGCCGCCGCGAACATAAAAACCACTGTTGCCTTCGCCGGCACTTTTCACGCCGGGCAACAACTGAATGCTTTTTAAAACATCGCGTTCACCCAACAACACCGGCAGTTGGTTGATCAGGTTTACATTTAGTTTTTCCACGCCCATCAACGGTTTGGAAACATGGGCATTTCTTTTTTTGTTGGACACAATTACTTCCTGCAGCGCAGCGATCGGCTGCAGCTCCACTACCAGTTGCTGGTTTGCAGAGAGAGAAACCGATTGTTCAAACAAGGCATAACCCACATAGCTCACCTGCACTGTGTACGTACGGGGAGAAAGGGTCAGGGAAAAGAACCCGTAGGAATTGGTAAGGGTTCCGCCCGGGAAATTAAGCAGCTTTACCGAAGCGCCGATCAGCAGCTCACCGCTTTGCTTGTCCTTTACGGTCCCACTGATCGTAAACTTATCTTGTGCGAATGCATTTAATGATAAAAGCAGAAAAGCAAGGACAGGTGCCGTTGCTTTCAAAAAATGTTTACCGTTCTTACTCATTACTTTGATTTTTGTTTGTTCTGGTTTGTATGGTTTTGATTGGCGGGTGCAAAAGTAGAAGCCGCAACGGGGTCAACCGTTATACAATTTTGGAATTGCTTTATATAATTTTCCGAAGCCATCAATCCGGCTTCCTTGCTTGCGCAGAAGAAAAAAGACTTGTTGCAACAAAAAAATAGATTCGGAACCAATGAATTTGAAAAATGCGGCAAAAGTCTGAAACATTCTTAAACAAAAGCAGTTTGCTGTATTAAGAATGTGTTATAAGATGATGATCCTTTGGGTGATCATTCTGTCATACGTTTCTGATGCTGCAAGCGGGAAAAAACGAACAGCCATGCACAAACGGTAAAGAAGAAATAAGAAATGGTGAGGTGCAGGAAGTGGAACAGAAGACAAGACCAGCAAAACATTTGTTCACCGATAGCAGAGAATTTGCAGGAGCATTGACTAAAAAAAAACAGGTCCATAAAACCACATGGGAATTACAGACCTGTTGCTTCCTGGCCGGAATGGGTGCTTTGTGATGGAACAGGCCCGTTCCGCATCCGGCCCTGGCATAATTTTCACTTTGCCGGATGACTCCTCTTCTACCCGGACAATTTCTGCTGTTTTAGGGTCAAACACCAAACATCGCGGCGATTTGTTTGCACGTCCACGGTCCGGGTAGGGTTACCGGAAAATTCTTGTTCATGTGCAGCCGTGCCGCTTTAAAGTTTTTCAAAAGCAAGGTCACCGCCTTTTGTATAAATAATGTTTGTTAGAACTCTTCCGCGATTTTTCGTTTTGCCCTGCCCGCCGCTCTTTTAAACCTTTTGTCCCAGCGTTTGCCGGAGCGTTTGTTTGCGGCCAGAAGAATGCCGCCAAGCACAACGCCGGCAGCCAGTGCAGTGAAAAGTATTTTTTTGTTTTGCATAAACCTGATTTTGCAATGAAAAATGAAAAATATTATTTGTAGTGGACCATGACAGTGCGCAGTGTTTGATCTGATGGGCGTCATCCGAAACATTTGGAGCTAACCCAACCGCTCGACTGAACCATCAAAATATCTTTTAAATGAAGGCAGCAACAAAGTAGATTGATGGGCCAACCAGCAGTTAGCCCATCAATTTTGTTCGGTTGCTCCTTCTTAGTATTCTTTCTTTGCTGTCATATTCTTCTTTCTGTCGGCCATTTGCCGGTACTTGGTTTGCTGCTCGGGGGTCAGGAAAGCAAACAGCTTGTCTTCTTTTTCTTTTTTCAAAGCCATTTTTTTTTCTTTTTGTGCATCCTTGTTTAAGCTGGCGTCCTGGGCCACGGCATCCATCTTGTCGTTGTACTCCTTACAAACCGCTTCGTACTGGGTGGTTTGATCGGGGGTCAGCTTTAAGTCATTTTTCACTTTTTTGTCCCACTCTGCACGGTCTTCTTTATAATCCTTATCCTTGTGCTCCTTGGTAGCTTCTTTTCCTTCATTTTGGGCCATTGCAGAAGTGGTAACCAGGGCGGTTGCCATCAGTAACAGAAACAGACTTTTCATAATCATGAAATTTTAAATGAATAAATAAATGCAAGAGGTTTGGATAGGGCGTGAAGGCTGTTGGCGAGCCATAAGAAAGAATAGTGCCAGTTTGGTTTCTGCTCAGATTGAAATTGGATATAAGAGCCATTCTATTTATAAATGGCTGTGTGCCATGGAAGAGGTTTTTCGTTCAGGGCCTAGCATTTGCCGTTGCCCCGCTCACCTCTTCGCACTCAGCAGTCAGGCGCTTGAAATCACCTTCGCTCCGGTTGTTTCCCGGCAATTCGTTTCAGCAATGCTCTTATGGTTTCCCGGTCCCATCGGGCAAAGCGGCCCCTTTGTACCACCAGCCTGTTGGCAGCATCGGAATGCTGAAGAAAATAATGGAAGGCAAACCGTTCGTTTGGATTGTACCAGCCAATGATCTGCCCAAATCGAAGATCATTGAACACCAGCGTATCGTGCCATTTTTCCACGGTATAATATCCTTGCGAAAAACGAAGCAGGTGCTGCACTTCTTCATGATCGAGCACCGGTTGCAGCAAGAATTTGTTTTGGGGGAAATAATGAAAACTTATTTTTTTCTCCCGGTCAAACACTGAGCGGTAGCCAATGTTGAATCCAGCGCTATCTCGTACTGCAATAAACCAAAGCCAGTTGTTCAGGGGAGTCGGTGTGGTGAGAAAATCCACATGAGGTATTTGTTCTGCTGCCAGTACGTGTGCAACCTCTTTTGTGATCCGGATCTTATTGAACGTGCAATAAAGCAGGTAAAGACCGCTTGCCAGCACACCAAAGCGCCACCATAATCTTCTTTGGCGATGACTGCGCCGTAAAACCAAAAGGGCCACAAAAGCTGCAAAGGGCCAGATGGAAAAGAACGGATCGACCACAAACAGGGCATTGAACGAAAAACGGGTATGACTGAAGGGCTCCAACAAGCCCATCCCGTAGGAATTAAAAAAATCAAGCAACAGGTGGGTCCCTATTTCGCAGCCAAAAAACCACAACCATATATGGTATCCCTTTTTATGCTGCCGGTGGTAATGATCAGCCAGCAAACCCAGAAAAAACGTAGCAATGATTCCAAACAAAACCGAATGGGTAAAGCCCCGGTGCGCCAGCAGGTTGGCCGCCGGGTCACTCCAAAGCGCAGCCATGAAATCAATATCGGGAAGACTTTGGCCCAGGGCACCCAACAGCATTGCTCTTTTGCCCAGCTTTTGACCGGCCACCGCCTCTCCTATGCAGGCACCTAAAACAATATGTGTCAGCGAATCAATAAGGCAAACTTTGTTTTAATTAAATCATGCCGTACCGGTTTTCGCGGGAACGGATAGCGTAGACAATTTTTCGCTTTTAGAAGTAAACATCTGCTCACAATAGGGTTTTACCGATCAACTGGTAGGAAATCAGGCTGATCAACAAACCAAGAACCAGGTAAAGCCCCGAAAGCCAGTTATAGGAATGCAACAGCAGAAACTGCGCTATGGTACAGGCCACCAGCACAATCCCCGAAAAAAGCGCCAGCGTATAACGCTGGGGATGATTTACTATTCCCAGGATGATGGAAACCAAATGCAGGCCGCCAATAACAAAAAGCAGGAATAATCCGGGAATAAGAAAGTTGGAGAAGGGTGTCTTGCTAAGCATGTTCACATTTAGGCCCAGGGAGACCCCATCCGGTTTAATGACCATTGCCAGTCCCAGGGACAAGGCCGTTATGGCCACAAACCAAATAAGCAGAGCCAGAACCGAACGCATACGATCATTCCAAACAAAATCGTGCCTGAGGTTACTGACCGACATCATTCCGCTTCATGTCGGGCATCATAATTGAAGCGGCAAGGCTGATTTAATTTTACTTATAAGAACAAGCTTATGCTGGGTGTACTTGAACCTCAACAAATTGAAGACTTACTGACCGGGCAAATTGTGGGCCGCCTTGGCTGCAATGCCCACGGCGAAACCTATGTGGTGCCCATCAGTTATGCCTACGATGGAAAATACATTTACTGCCATACACACGAAGGAAAAAAATCGGAAATGTTACGGCAAAACCCCCGGGTTTGTTTTCAGGTGGATGAAATGAAGGATATGGCTAACTGGAAAAGCGTCGTGGTACAGGGCCTGTTTGAAGAACTAAAAGAAAGAGAAGAAAGAAACCAGGCCATGCAAACTTTGTTGAACCGGTATTTGCCCGTTGTATCCAGTGTAACCACGCATTTGGGTGAACACTGGCCTTTTCATCCGAACGACACCTCTGAGATCGAAGGCCTTGTATTCCGCATAGCCGTTACCGAAAAATCCGGCCGGTTTGAAACCACCGAACAATCGCCGCCCATGGCCGGATAGGGCTACAAATCGATTCAATTGTCAAAACAGCGCTAAGCCTGCAGCCATTGGTTCATGGCTTCGATTTCCTCTTTACTGATCTGATGGCCCATTTCAAATTCATGATAAGAAGGCGTCAGGCCCAGATCTTGTAAATAGGTCCGGGCTTCCCTTGCATACGAAATGGAAAGTGTGGTATCCTGCACCCCGTGGGCGATGAAGATTTTTAGCGCCGCCAGCAAAGAAGCGCTGGCAACTTCCAGCTTTATCTCTTGGGGTATGCGGCCACTCAGCGACAAAATTCCGCGTAGCAATCCCGGTGTCGTCAACCCAACACTGTAGCTCATTATGGCACCTTGGCTAAATCCGCCTAAATAGATTTCATCCACCTGGTAGGCCTGTTTTATTTCTTCTATAAAATTTGCAATCAACAACCGGCTGTTTTTTTCCTGGGCCTGATTAATGACCGGCTTTCCGGTAGAAAAGTCAACCTCGTACCAGGCATACCGGCCCACCCCTGGAGTATAGGGCCCTCTGGGAGAAATCACCAAAAAGTTTTCGGGCAATTGGTTGGCAAAACCAAACAGGTCCTGCTCGTTGTTTCCCACCCCATGTAAAAGAATGATGGCTTTTGGCCTGGCTGCAACCTGCCTGGGCCTTCGCAAAAGAAACTGCAAGCTAAAACCTTCTGTGATTAGAGCCTGCGGGGTTGTTTGTGCTGCATCCATAAGCTCCCTGTTTGAGGATTAATACGCCACCGTAAATCGCTGGCCAATATGTTTGGGCTGCTCCGCTTCATCCAATACGGCTACGGCCAGATCTGCAACCGATATATAGCTTCTGCCCTGTTCATCCTGTACCGGGTTGTCCAAACCGGTTCTGTAACGCCCTTCTCTTTTGCCTGGATTGGCAGGGTTCATTTCCACAGCCGGACTAACAAACGTCCAGTCCAGTTCTTTTTCGTTCTTAAGCAGGTTCAAATAATCTCTTGCCGCCAGGGCACCGGGCTTCCATGCTTCCGGAAAACCCGGCAAATCGACCACCTGCTTTTCCGGAGCCGCGTAAAGACTTCCGGCCCCGCCAATGACAATCAATCGCTTTATACCAGCGCTTTTTACCGCTTTTTGTATGGACTGGGAACCTTCCAAAAAATCGTTGTACAGGTTGGGATTGGTCCACCCGGCGTTGTACGCACAGATAACGACATCATTTCCCTTGAGCAGGGCAGTCAACTGATCTGTGTCCATAACATCCCCTGGCACAACTGCAAGCCGTTCATCCTGCATGGTCAGCTTTTCGGGATGACGCATCACAGCCGTAACCTGATGTTGTCTGCTTAGGGCTTCCTTTAATATAGCCGAACCAACAAAACCCGAAGCTCCTATTAATGCGATTTTCATAATATTTTTTAAACGGATGAATTACCGGTACATGTTGATCGTTGGATCCTCTACTTTAACCTTGGAATAAGCCAGAGGCATTGTCCTGGGCTGAAGCAAATAGTCGATGGAATACCGTCCGCTGCCGGTTATCAACAGCAAAACATAAACCAGCAAATAGTGAATTCCCAATTCCTGCTTGGCAAAAGGATCAGCGGCATGAATGTAGAGTACCGCTACCAGCATGGTAATGATCAGCGGAATGGCCGCCAGTCTTGTGCCAAAACCAACCAACAAGAGTATGGAGCAAAACACCTCGGCAAACACGGTCAGTGCCAGCGATAATTCGGAGGTCATACCCAACACTGCCGGAAACTGAATCGGTTCGGCAGAAAAGAGCATGCCCAGTTTCGGCAATCCATGTACCAGCATTAAAACGGCTATGCTCACCCTGGCCAGCAAAATAACAATATCCACACTCGTCTGGTTGTGACGCACACTCATTAGCTTTTTCATTTTGTTTCTGTTGTATTTTTTGTTTGTTGTAAATGCTTGATTTCTTTCCGAACCGCCGGTGCAACATGAGAGCCAAACAACTCAATTGATTTCATCACCTTTTGATGCGGCATATCGCCCAGGCTCATTTGCGCCAGAAAACGGGTATTGCGGAACAACTCGTATTCGTAAAGGATTTTATCAATTACCTGTTGCGGACTGCCCACCACCAGTGATCCCTTTTCGGAACGCAGGTAATCAAACTGCTCCCGGCTCATGGGCGGCCATCCCCTTTCCCGGCCCAGGCGCTGCATCATGCCGGCATAAGAGGGAAAAAACGCTTCGGCCGCCTGCTGCGAGGTTTCGCCCACATACACATGTGAGTTGATGCTGAGCGGGAGCCTGTCGGCATCATGTCCCGCCTGAACTGCCGTCTGCCGGTAAAGATTGATAAACGGAACAAAATGTTCCGGTAGTCCGCCAATAATGGCCAGGGCCAATGGAAGGTTTAAATTACCGGCACGCACAGCCGAAGAAGGCGTACCGCCCACAGCCAGCCATACAGGCAAGGCGGATTGAAAAGGACGGGGATACACACCCCGCTTTTGTATAGAGGGTCGCAACTTGCCTTGAGAAGAAACAATTTCCTGCTGATTGATCTGCAGCAGCAAACGCAGTTTTTCGTCAAACAATTCATCATACTGCTCCAGGTCGTAACCAAATAAGGGAAAGGATTCAATGAACGATCCCCGGCCCACCATTACTTCGGCACGCCCATCCGACAGTTGATCCACGGTGGCAAACTGCTGAAAGACCCGAACCGGATCATCCGAACTCAACACCGTAACCGCACTGCTTAACCGGATGTTTTTTGTTACAACCGCAGCCGCGGCCAAAATGGTTGCCGGCGAGGACACGGCATAATCAGGACGGTGATGCTCTCCCACTCCAAACACATCGAGGCCTGCTTCATCGGCCAGCTTAATTTCCTCCATGAGGTCTTTAATGCGCTGGTGTGCATTTTGGGCCCTGCCGGAAACGCCGTCGGGCCTCATATCGGCAAATGTGTATACTCCTAACTCCATAATTAATTGCTTGAAAAAAATGTTACGCATTGCTCACCATTCCATATAACCCAAAAACCCTTCTGTTTCTTGCCTGCAATGCGTAACAATAACTTATACTGCGGTGCTTGTTAAATCAAATTCTTTGTTGATGGCATTGTGAATTTGCCACTGTTTTGTTTTGTTATAATGACCCTGCAAAAGTAAACCGCATGGGTGCCATGGGCGATTGAGGTGAGGCAAGAAATAACGTTGACTTATGTCAACACACAGGGTTGACGAATGTCAATTAGGACAACAAAGACTCCTATCACAAGGGGTTTGGATGCGGGTACGCTATTGCAGCAGAACGGAAAGAAACGTTAAAGGCGCGGCGTGTGGAAAATATTCCTTGCAGTCTGCTCTCGGTCTTTGGTAAATTTTATGAGCATTGGTGATTCGGACGTTACTAAGTGAGTGAGCAGATCTTCTATGAATAATAAACGGCAAAGCGGATTGCTTTGCCGTTTACAGAAAAGAGCCAGGGAATGATTTTAAGACGGATTCACCGCAGTGGGGTCCATCCAGGTAATTTCCCAGATGTGCCCATCGGGGTCTTCAAAGCTTCTGCCGTACATAAACCCATGGTCTTCCGGCTCCCGGGCTTCCGAGCCGCCGGCCGCAAGGGCTTTCTCCAGCATTTCGTTGACCTGTTCTTTGGTATCTGCAGAAAGCGCTATTAGAACTTCTGTTTGTTTCCAGGCATCGGCAATTTCTTTTTTAGGCGTAAAGCCTTTAAAAAAAGGTTCAACCAAAAGCATAACAAAGATGTCTTCACCCACAACCATGCAGGCGGCCTTATCGTTCGTAAACTGCTGGTTATAGGTAAATCCAAGCCGGGAGAAAAAATCCATTGTCCGTTTCAGGTCTTTTACGGGCAGGTTCACAAAGATTTTTGTTGCCATTTTAAATTGTTTTCAGTGATCGATTATTGTTGTTCCAAAACCGTTTTTAGTGTAGCCAGACTTTTCTCCAGGTCCTTGCCCAGCATATTATTGATGAACAAATTCATAAAGTTGAACGGGTAGCGTTGGCGGCCGCTCATGCCCCAGGAAACGGTTGTGGCATTATCCGAATGGGCATGGGTTTGCATCCATGCCGCGGCGTCTCCTTCAAAGGGCTTGATGAAATGCAGCCCAAGATCAATTCTTTGGCCCTCCGCAATTTCCTTTATGGTTTGCTCACCTTTTCCTACTTCGCCGCTGTCCCAGCTGGCCACAAATCCTACCGTGCCGTCAACGCCCTTGTATTCCTTTGTGGCGGTTGGGTCTTTCATACTCCACACGTTATAATGATCCTGGTTCTTTATGTGTTTTACATAGTCAAAAACCTGGTGCTTGGGTTTGTTGATGACGATCTGCCGCTCCACACTGTATTCGTTTTTAATGAACAGGGCCGCTATCAGCGGAATGGCAATAAGGATGGCTACTACCAAAAAGATCTTTTTTAAAATTTTCATTTTACGTGGTTTTAGTGATTTGTTATAACAGTTGATTAAAATACCGGTTCTTATTTTTTGCATGCATCAAAGGCCAGAATTGATTAGCCATCGCCTCAGTGATCA